>JAHJVF010000353.1 GCA_018828505.1 Bacteroidota bacterium
CCATCAGTTGCAATAAAATCGGAATCCAACGAAAGAATTATTTTCGCCTTATCAAGCTGAAGTATCGGCAGATTTGAATCTCCGTAACATTTTTGCCAGGCTGAAAGCTTAGTTGCCTGCGAAAATAATTCGTATGAATAAATTTTCGTACTCGGATAAGTTTTTTTGAATTCATCAAACAGTTTTTTTGCAGAAGGAGAATAATTAGTATGAGTAACTATTGCTATCTCTTTATCACTTGAGACATCCGAATGAAGCTTTTTAATAATTTGCTCATCAAGCTTATCCCAGGCAACATCAGTAAATGTTGAATTTGCAGCTTTCTCAATTGGATCTTTTAATCTTTCGGGGTCATAGAGATTTAATATGTTTGCTTGCCCTTTATTACAGATTTTTCCTTTATTAATCGGATGGTCTGGGTTTCCGTCGATCTTTAGAGGACGTCCTTCGCGGGTTTTTATCAATATGCCGCAATTCTGTGAACACGAATTACAAGTCGATGCATAATAATTTGCTTTACCAATTATAATTTCTTCGGGTTTTCTAGTGTAAGGTACAATTTCCCCTTTGTCTCTGTAATCCGTACAGGCAGTTACTGTAACCGCAGCAGAAGCTGAGATGAGTGCTAAAAATTTTCTACGTGATAGCAATGGCATTTCAGACAAATTAAATTCGTCTGTCACACCATTTAAAAATTCATTTTGTTTTATTTCATCGATTGAGCTATTGTCTTCATATTCACATATGCTTTCCCAAGGAGCTTTAATCTCGTTTGAATCAGAAAAAGACTTTGTCATTATTTCCCTTTATTCCTCCTCTTAACAGAATGTGGATGTTCTTTGATCTCTATTACTTCTAACGGTTTTAAATTCCTGCCAAATATTTTTTTAGGCAGAAATATTAGAAGAAGAACTCCCGCCAACACTTTTAACATCTTTGAGAAAAACTCAGAACGATTTTGATTGATAATCTTTTTATCCTCCATTTTGTCTCCTATCTATGACAAGCAAAACAATTTTCTGGACCTTCATTTATGTTTTTTAATTGCGGTAGTTTATCGTGTGCATTTCGATGACAATTCAAACAGCTCCCCATTGTAAAAGAAGAAACTTGCTGGACTACTTCCATATCCTTAATTCTTCCATGACACTCCGCACAATCAATTCCTTTATTTACATGAACACTGTGGTTAAAGTATGCAAAATCAGGTACGCTGTGAACTCTCTTCCAGGTTAAAGCTTTATTTTGTTCATAATGCTGTGTGAGTTTGATAATATCCTCTTTGTTCTTCCGTGCAACTGAGTGGCAGTTCATACAAACACCTACAGCAGGAACAGTTGCGAATCGGGAATTCGTAACTGTTGAATGACAGTACTGGCAATCGATCAACATTTCACCCGCGTGAAGTTTGTGTGAAAATGGAATTGGCTGTTCGGGTGCATAACCGATACTATCTCTTTCAGGTCGCGAGATGTAGTAAGTTAAAGTGAATGCCAGAACAACTATAAAGAGGGTAACAGGAACACGTACTTTTAGTATATAATCAAGAGTTGTTTTTTTCATTCTATATTTTCAGTACACTCACAATTATTTAAAAATCTTGAAAAACTTAGAATAATGATTATTTAATAACCTTTTTGAACAAATAGGTTATAACTAAGACTCGTAACAAAAACATAGTTAAAAAGGTTTCCTCCAATTACTATTTCAATATTTATAATCGTAAAATGAAAGTCAATACGTAATTATATTAAAATCTTGGATAATGACAAAAAGCATAACGATAATTTATTGGTCAAAATTTTTATGACTTGCTTTTTTCTAATTTAGGATCCAACCACTTTACGTTGTAGGCAGGTGACACAAGTTGGATTTAGAGCTTACATGAGTTTCATTAACTAAATGGGAAAAATTCTAATGAGAAAAAAATAATTCTAAGTATATTTGATCGAAGAAATTAATTAAGTGTTAAGATGGACCGAACAATAACAGCGATTTATGATAATGTAACGCTCATCCCATTAGAAGGAAAACTACCCAAGAAAAAGGCAAAAGTTCAAGTAACTATCCTTGAAGAAATACGAAGAAAAACCGGCTGGAGTTTATGAAGTTGAATTCGATGGAAGTAAATTAACAAGCGGAGTTTATTTCTACCAACTAAGAAGCGGTACCTTCATCGAAACACGAAAATTAGTTTTGGTGAGATAGGTTTTAATAAGGGGAAACTTCAAAAGTCTAAGGATTCCGTCAACTGAAGGATGAGCTGCCCAGATATACATCAGTATAAACTATTAACCGCAATGCGCGGATATCGAAAAGTAATAATGAAAATCTTGATTTTTACATAAATATCATATACTATACTTATGAAAATTTATAAATAGATATGAGTTGTCCCAACATAAAGAATTACATTATAACTGATCATGCTAAATTGGAAATGAAAAGACGTAATATTACCGAGAATGATATATCTAATGTTTTATTGGCACCAGAGCAAAGAGAAGAAGTTCGTCTTGGACAGTTGTGTGTATCAATCTATATTAACTCGTGGTGAGCCACCTAAGATTTATTTAATACGTGTTTTTGTTGATTTAGATAATGACCCTGCTGAAGTGGTTACTGTTTATCTTACAAGTAAAATAAAGAAATATTGGAGATAAAAATGCAAGTAATTTATGACTCAAAAACAGATACATTAACAATTATTTTCAGTGATGTCTCTGTATCGGAAAGCGATGAAGATAAACCTGGTATTATTCTGGATTATGACTCTGATGGAAATATCGTTTCACTGGAAATATTGGATGCTTCAAAGCGAATAGTTCAACCTAATAAGATAGAATATGAATTATCAGGAGCGAAGTAAATTAAAAGATAAAAAACCATCTTGCTTTTTTGTTGAAGTAAAAGGAAACTGCATTTGAGTGAGTTTTACTGCTCAAGTTAAGTTTCAGCCGCCAGATAACTATCGCTCAATCCGACATACAAGTAATTGTTGGTCTTAAGATTCAACTTTTTGAAACTTCGGCGTTTGTTCTGATTTTGTTTCTGGACATTTTGTGTAGGCGTTAGCTTAAACGTTATTCAGCTTGGAAAATCTTAACCCAAATTAGAGAAAAAACTTCAAAAGTC
>JAHJVF010000354.1 GCA_018828505.1 Bacteroidota bacterium
CCGCCATAATTATCATTCCCGATAACGATATTGCTAAAGTAATTCTCATAATATCTTGATTTAAGAAAATTACTCTGCCCGCCAGGTAGTGCAAAATCGACGGCTTGCTTTTGAGATTCATTGAATTCGATTACTGTATAACCTTCGATAAGAAAGTTACCAAAATTGTCAAAGAACTTTTTCTTTTCAATTTTGGAACTGTAGTTCTCATAATTTCTTCCGGATAGATTTATGTATTTATCATCTGTCTTTCCAAGATTAGATACGAACTGCCCGAATGAAACTTGTATTGATAAGATTAACAAAAATAAAATGCTTAATAATATTTTCAACTTAACCTCCGAAATGGAATTCTGAGTTGAATCAGATATTTTTTGTTCAAACGACATGACTTCGATAAAAAAACTTTTCATAATTAAAACTGATAACCGATAGAAAGTTTATGACTGCCGCCGATCGATTTAATTTCCAATTGATGAACGTAAGCATAATCGAATTTGAATTTCTCAACGAAAACTCCAAATCCACCATTCAAGGCATTTTGCTTTGAATTAATTTTATTGACAATGCCATTGTACCCGCCGCGGATGTAAAAACCGGTTTCAACGCCAAGAACATAAGTTTTCATCCCTAAAAATTCAGCTCCAAATTTTAAATAATATTCATCACCTTCTTTAATACCATCTATGCCTATTAAATAATCATATCCGGGTGAGAAGTAAGAAACACCGACAGCCATTTTTATTGGAAGCGCCGCATCTTTCGAACCGCTCTTCGCGATACTCGGCTGAGTGATATCCTGAACAGCTGCACCAAACCTAATATCGCCTTGATCAAAAATACTTTCGATTGTGTAAAAGGCACCAGCGTCAAAGCTCAAACCAAAAAATGAAAGGGGTGATTCTCCCGGTGCAGCAGATGCACTCCAACGAAGTAATTTCACACTGCCGCCAACTCCAAAAGTCGAAATAATTGAACGGGCATAGCTAAGTATCAAAGTATTTTCCTGCCAATGGTCTGTTTTGAGGAAAGTTACTCCTGCACCAAAACTTCCGATCGGCTCAAAAGGAAGGACTCCTGATGCAGTCAAATAATAAATACTTTCATCCTCAAGCCCGGGAAACAAATTCGTGTAAGTGGAATTTATTTCGATTCTTTTCAAATGAGCTAATCCGGCAGGATTGTAGAATACAGTATATGGTGCATCACCTATACCATAATAAACGCCCCCTATTCCTATGACACGACTGTGTACACCAAGATTGTCGAACCCTCCGGCATGAACCAAATTAAAGCAGATGAAAATTAATCCAAGTATTTTTTTCTTCACAGTTACCTCTACCTTCTAATATACTACTGTGATTGTTTTAGCGGATTGTTCTCCGCCATTATCTGAATCTATTACAATTTGAGCGATGTAAACCCCGGGCCTCACAACCTTTCCATTATCATCTTTACCATCCCAAAAGAAAGAATTTCCAGCAACAAATGCAGCTGCGCGTGTGAGTCCATCATATACTGTTCTGATGAGTCTGCCCGTCAAATCAAAAACTCTGATGTTCACTTTTCTTTGTTGGTTACCAATTAGGACTTTTGGTTCTCCAATATTGGCAAGATAGAAAGTTATTTTGGCTGATCTGTTGTCTTCAATACTTGAGAAAGGATTGAATGGATTCGGTGTAATCTTCGTATCAATAATTAATCTGTTAGGAACACCTGTAGTTAAAATGCTCCACGCTTCTTGATTATTCTCTTTTTTAGTATCTACCCTTTGGGGATTTTGAGGTGCTTCTTTACTTACAAGTGTTGAAGAAAATCTATTAACTCCCAGAAATGGTGTACATTTTATTTTGGCTTCAAATGTTGTGGTTGCAGTAATGGGACTTGAAAGTGCAATAACAATTTTATCTGCGAAAGTATTCACTGAATAAGCGGCTTTTATCCCATTAATAGTTACATCAGTTAAGATGCTTGGTGTGGGAGTACTGATTATAACCGTATCTATCGGATAATCAGTTGGACCTTTGTTTATGACAATTTTGTAAGTAAAATTATTTTCTGCGAGAATTGTTGAATATTGAGGAGTGATACTCGCGTCGGTTGACTGTGCAACCAGCTTGGTGTCGTAATGAATTGAAATTTCATCGACTTTGGGAGTAAGAAGAGTTTGCGTTCCCAATCTAATTTGATACTGCAAATATCTTCTCGGCTCAAAGACAGGCAAAAGAGTACCCGAAACAGTTGCAGAATCTTCACGCCAATCGCTCCAGGTCGTATCAACTTTTAGAGTGTTTCCCGTTCTTAATCGTATTGAGATTTGTGTACCTTCGGGCTTCTCTGCCGTCCACGTTACTTTTGAAAAATTAACTGGCTGACCAATATCTCGAACTTTTGAAGTATAGAAACCTTCCGGAAGGTAACCCTTACCAAAAACTTGAATTTCAGAAATTACTGTACTTTGAACCTGATCGATAACATCGATAGTTATTTTTAAAAATCTGATATCGACGACTTTCTCAAAAAAATCATCCGTGATACCGAATGTATTCTCGGGAACTTGTAAGAGTTTCTCCATTGCCAAAGTATCAAGTCCGCCATAAATGGTATATGATCGAACACGAAGGTGAGTAGGAAGATTTGTCGAACCGCCCGGATAAAATCCCAGCTGCCACATTTTAACCCGATTAACAGAACGAATTGCCTGCAGATCAATTACAATGTAAGTTCCTTCACCTCCCGGTCCAGCGTTCAAAGATAATATATGCACAAATGAAGGAGAGAAAAACGAGCCGTCCAATAATCGATTCGCATTTCTTGATGCGGTATCTACAGGTAAGTTCCTGCTTCTATATACGATGTATGCAGATTTATTTCTTGCTAAGTTTTCATTCTCACCTGTTTGAAGTAATAATTTACCAGGTTCGGTTTTCCAATCGGTACTCGTCGTTAAAGATGAATCGACCATATTATCGTTGAAAAAGGTTGTATCGGTTAATGTGAACTGGGCAAAAACTAATTGTACTGGTAAGAAGGAAATAAGTAGGAATGTTTTAATTACTCTCATATTCAGTTTCACTCGGTTGCTTAAAATGTTAATTAAGTACTGTTACAAAATTAAAAAAAATCCGAAGATTCGGAAAGGTATTTTTTTAGTGGGAATTTATTTTTAACAGCTTTTCATAATTCATATTGAATTAAAAATCTATGCTCAATTGGATTTGATTTTTTTTGTATAGTCCCGACAAGTCGCATTGGCGTCAACTTAATTTCACATTATGATTTTATTTTTTTTCTATAAGCATTTATTCTAAAATAGGTTAGAAAAATTTCCATAGCTCTTATTCATCCCGCCTAAGCGGGATGTTTGTTGTGTGTTTCTTTCATTCTAATCGGGTAGGAAGCGGCAGAGCCGCTGTCCCCCCACACCACCCGGCATACTCACGTACCAAGGCGGTTTCCAATAACTTATAC
>JAHJVF010000355.1 GCA_018828505.1 Bacteroidota bacterium
CAGCGGGAAATATTCTCCCGCAGATGTTCGCAGAATAGGTTTTTAGAGGTACCCTTATATCAATTTTTGTAACGGGTATCTAAAGTCTTTTGTTCTCTAATGACAAATCTGGGTTTATTGTTGTGCGTGGTGACGGTGACGAACTTTTAAACCCAGAAAAAAAAAATACTGCGGCAATTCCTGACCGTTACACACGTTTAAACAGTCAGATATTTCAAAGGACCTAAATCTGTCTAAATCGATTTCAATTCACCTCGTAATTTATTTCTCATACATCCCGTTTATCAAATCGGCATATCTCTCTTCAACAAGTTTTCGTTTGACTTTTAATGTGGGAGTCAGCTCTCCCCCCTCGATAGAAAATGGTTTTTCGAGAATAATGAACTTGCGGATTCTTTCGTAGTTGGCAAGATTCCTCTGAAGTGTTGCGATATCTTTTTCAATTATCTGATAAATCTCGGTGGATTTTGTCAGCTCATCAACCTTAGAGTATGGAATGTTATGTGAATCAGCATATTCTTTCAATGCCTCAAAGTCCGGAGTAATTAGTGCTGAAAGATAAGTTTTATTATCTCCGATCAAAACAAATTGGTCGATAAATTTACTGCGAGTAAAAATATCTTCGAGAGGCTGCGGTGCAATATATTTTCCGCTGGATGTTTTAAATAAATGTTTCTTTCGGTCGGTAATTCTTATAAATCCTTGCTTATCAAACTCACCGATATCTCCGGTATGCAGCCAGCCATCTTTGTCTACTGCTTCCTCAGTTGCTTTCTTATTATTATAGTAACCTTTCATGATATTAGGACCGCGTGCAAAGATCTCCCCGTCTCCAGCGATTTTAACTTCTACACCCGGGATTGGTTTTCCAACAGTTCCAAATTTATAATCATCCAGTCGGTTGCAGGTGATAACCGGACTCGATTCAGTAAGTCCATAGCCCTCGACAATTATAATTCCCAATGCATCGAAAAACTCGCCAATGTTTTGGGGTAACGCAGCTCCCCCACTTACAAAGAACCGTAATCTTCCACCTGTGCGGGCTTTAATTTTTTTGAAGACTAAAATATCTGCTAACTTATATTTAGCCGCTAAGAAAGGTGAGAGCTTTTTCTTCTTTTTTGATTCTTGATATTTCTTACCGGTCTCAATTGCCCAGTAAAATATTTTTTGTTTTTTTGGTGGGGACGCATCGACATTCTTCATTACCTTTGCATGAATTCTTTCGAATAATCTCGGGACAGAGGTCATGATAGTTGGCTTGATCTCAAGCATATTTTCGGCAACAGTATCTATACTCTCCGCATAACATATCATTCCACCGGATGAAAGGGCTGTATAATATCCGGCCATTCTTTCAAATGAATGTGATAACGGCAAAAATGACAGAAAGATATCTGTTTCGCCAATTGATATACATTGTTTTGCTGCCCGAATGTTTGTAACAAAATTGTTATGTGTTAACATGACTCCCTTAGGTTCGCCAGTCGTTCCTGAAGTATAAATTAGAGTGCATAATTCTTCCGGTTTTGCTTTGCTTATTTCTTCATCAAGAAAATTCGGATTCGATCTCGCAAAGTCTTTGCCTTCTTCCATAACTTCGTTCATGGCAAGAATACCATCACCGGCATCTGTTTCGTTCATGATGATAATGTACTTGAGGGATTTTACGTTATCCTTAATTTTCTGGACCTTAGAAAGCTGGAGTTTATTAGATACTACCACAGCTTTACATCCTGAATCATTCAAGATATATTCGATCGTACTCGCCGTCGAAGAAGGGTACATTGGTACATCAACCGCTCCAATAGAAAGAATAGCTAGATCCGAATACGACCATTCAGGACGATTCTCTGCAACAATTCCAACCATATCCCCTCGCTTAATTCCCAAGGATGCTAAACCATTTGCAAAGTTTCTGATACTTTCGCGGAACTCGGTAAATTTAATCCCTGTGAATTTTTTATCTACTTTTCGCATCATGACAAACCGCTCTGAGTCGAGATTCAACTTGGTCAGCTTGTCATACATTTCGACGATTGTTTTGAAATCTTCTACTGAGGCCATAAGACCCTCCTATTGTTAGTAACTTATATTTTGGTGTATAAAAATATTATTTTGCAATACCTGTTGAGGTACAAGTATAAGAATGAACTCAATTAAATTCCATAAAAATTCACAGAAGAAATTTTGAGAAATCGAATGTTTTTACAGTTTCTTCATTCAATAATACCAAAACTAGCGTGAATCAGGTGAGAAATTAGTAGAGCAGGAATCAGACAAACAAATCCAACAACTATCCCGATGAGAACTTTCCTTTTCGAAGAACCAAGATCGATACTAGAAAATATCATCAAACAGAAAATGATGAGAGTAAATGCCGTATAGGCATAGCTTTTATAAAAAAGTCCCGTGCATGCGAGTAGGATAACACCTCTTGCTAAATAAGTTTCGAAGTTTTTAAGAAAGGAAAAAAATAGTATCAACACAAGAGCGGCAACACTTAATTGACTTACAAAAAGAATGTAAGGTTCAATTAGAGCACGACCGATTACAAGAAAATAAAATACAATACTTCCAAGCGCGAGTATATCGCGCTCAACATTTTTAATCCATGATCTTTCTAACATTTTTCCTCCAAATTTCATATTCCAGATAGAAATTTTTTCAGTCATTGTAGACGGCGGGAATTTTAGCCGTTCATATTTTGAATTTACGTAGAAATATTTTTGTAAGAATCAATTTTTATTTTTAAGAAATAATTCGTAAAATGTTTTGCCGCATGATAAATAAAATTTTCAAAAAGTTTTTTTCAAAATTTAACTTGCATCATTTCACAATGAATGATATTATTGCCAGTGCATGTTCTGATCCTAATCGATGCATTTTAGAAAATTATGGAACAATTAATTCATCACGTACCAATTAAAACACCAGAGAGAGCTTAATGCAAAAAAGTACCACTTTCATGTCTAATCAAAATCTTGACCTGCCAATCATTGAGAGTGAGGAGTCTTATAAAAAAGAAGGTTTAACTTTTAAGTACAAATTATCTAATAAGGATATTCATCCGTTTAGCGAGATAGAGTGGGAACTCCGCGATGCAACTATCTCAAACGAAACAGGCGATATAATATTTCAACAAAAAAATGTCGAGATACCGAAATCTTGGTCTATGACTGCAACAAATGTTGTTGTGTCAAAATATTTCCATGGCAGAATTGGTACGCCTGAGAGAGAAAATAGTGTTCGACAAATAGTTAATCGTGTTTCAAAAACAATTACCGAGTGGGGAGTAAAGGGAAATTATTTTTCTACACTTGAGGATGCAAAAGCATTTTACTCCGAACTTTGTTATATGCTCGTCAATCAATTTGTCAGTTTTAATAGCCCTGTTTGGTTCAATGTTGGTATTGAAAAACGTCCTCAATGTTCAGCATGTTTTATTAATTCCGTTCAAGATACGATGGAGTCAATTTTAGATTTAGCAAAAACCGAAGGAATGCTCTTTAAATGGGGAAGCGGAACAGGAACAAACTTGAGCATTCTACGATCATCAAAAGAAGCACTCTCCGGAGGTGGTGTGGCATCGGGACCGGTTTCTTTTATGAAAGGTTATGATGCATTTGCCGGTGTTATAAAAAGTGGAGGAAAAACTCGTCGTGCTGCAAAAATGGTTATTCTAAATGCAGATCATCCTGATATAATTGACTTTATCAATTGTAAAGCAGATGAAGAGAAAAAAGCTCACGCTTTGATTAACGCGGGATATGACCCCAGTTTTAATGTACCTGGTGGTGCATACGACAGTATATACTACCAAAACGCAAATCACTCTGTTCGTGTAACTGACGAATTCATGAACGCTGTGATAAATAATAAAACTTGGGAAACAAAATCCGTAAAAGATGGAAGAGTTATTGATACATACAGTGCAGAGGAAATCATGAATAAGATCGCTGATGCAGCGTGGCTGTGCGGTGATCCCGGAATTCAATTTGATACGACAATTAATCGTTGGCATACATGTCCTAATACGGCAAGAATAAATGCGAGTAATCCCTGCAGCGAATATATGTTTCTCGATGATACAGCTTGTAACCTCGCATCACTAAATCTTATGAAGTTCAGAAGAGAAGATGGAAATTTTGATATTGACGCATTCCTCCATGCTTGCGATATAATTATTACAGCACAGGAAATTCTCGTGGAGAGTTCAAGCTATCCGACTAAGGTGATCGAGAAGAACAGTCATGATTATCGTCCACTCGGACTTGGATATGCAAATCTTGGGGCCCTTTTAATGTCAAATGGAATCGCGTATGACAGCGATCATGGACGCAATTATGCCGCAGCGATCACATCGCTCATGTGCGGTGAAGCCTATAAACAATCTGCTTCCATCGCAGAAAAGTTAGGTTCATTTAAAGGATTTTTGAAAAATCACGAACCGATGATCGATGTTATGAACCAACATTTACAAGCTGCCAAAAAAATCGATGGTTCTTTGATCCCCATTGATCTGTTTACTTCATCGGTTGAGGTATGGGAAGATGTAGTTAAATCTGGAACCGAGTATGGATTCAGAAATTCACAGGTTACAGTTTTGGCTCCAACGGGAACCATAGGGTTCATGATGGATTGTGATACTACAGGCGTTGAACCTGATATTGCCCTCGTAAAATCTAAAAAATTGGTCGGAGGGGGTAGCTTCAAAATAATCAATAAAACAGTCCCATTGGCGCTGTCAAAATTAGGATATAACACCAAGCAGATAGAGGAGATTGTTTCTCATATTAATGACAACGGTACAATCGAAGGTGCTCCTTATTTATTAGAAGAACACTTACCTATTTTCGATTGCGCCTTCAAACCGGTGAACGGTTCAAGAACAATTCATTACATGGGACATGTAAAAATGATGGCAGCCGTTCAACCATTCTTGTCGGGCGCTATTTCTAAGACTGTTAATATGCCAAACGAGGTAACCGTCGAAGAAATCAAAAACACATATGTTGAAGGTTGGCGATTAGGATTAAAGGCAATCGCAATTTATCGTGACGGGTGTAAGATCACCCAACCCCTCAGCGCCTCGACGAAAACCGAGAAGAAAAAAGTAGTTGAAGAAAAGGGGAGCTTATTCATCGATTTCCAACCGAAAAGGAAAAGACTGCCGGATGAACGTCATTCAATCACTCATAAATTCAGTATCAGTGGCCATGAGGGATATATAACTGTTGGTATCTACGAAGATGGTCAACCCGGTGAAATATTTATTGTAATGTCAAAAGAAGGAACAGTTGTTTCAGGCTTGATGGATTCATTTGCGACGGCAATATCACTTGCATTACAGTATGGAGTCCCCTTGAAGGTTTTAACCGACAAGTTCACACATACCAGATTTGAACCATCTGGTTTCACTAATAACAAACAAATACCAATTGCTAAATCCGTGATGGACTACATTTTCCGTTGGCTCCAATTAAAATTTTTACCTGAAGACGAGTCCGCTTCATTAGCCCAAACTTCTGATTTTCAGATGAAGAAATCTAAGTCGTCGAGTAAGACTCAGACAAAAATGCAAAACACTTTAGAGTTTAATGAGAGAAAAGTATTTGTTTCTCAAGCTGATGCACCCCCCTGTCATGAATGCGGATCCATTATGGTAAGAAGTGGAAACTGCTACAAATGTCTTGAGTGCGGTTCAACGAGTGGTTGTTCCTAAGTTTGGATGAAAATTTCGTAACTACTCAGCAGCCACATAAATTGTAATTCAAAATATGCCACAAAGACACGAAGACACAAAGTTTCACTAAGTTTTACTAATAGTTCTTTGTGCTTCTTAGTGCCTTTGTGCCTTAGTGGCAAAAAATCATCAGTGCTGAGTAGTTACAAAATTTCTTTAAAAGGTTGGGGAAGGGTTCCAACCTTTGTTCATTTTGAAGTCTTTACCTGGTTAGAGCCGATACTTCTTCAATTCGACGGGCATCTATAAATTTTCTATCGTAATAACCAGATTCCATTGAGCTGATAACCACACCATGTTTTGTAGATGCATGGGCAAAGTATTGATCCCACAAGTAGATTCCTACATGCCCTGGTACTTGTCGGCGTCTCGTATTAAAAAAAATCAAATCCCCAAATTCAAGTTCTTCACGTCGTACCTCATTACCGATTTTTATCTGCCCCAGAGTAGAACGTGGAATTTCTAAATTGAAAACTTCGGATATCATAGTTTGAGTAAAAGCACTGCAATCGATCCCCTTGCGTGAATTTCCACCAAACTTATAGGGTGTTCCCAAGTAATTAATTATTTGCATGATCATTCGTTCATATGATGTAGGAATACTGTTAAGAGTATCCATTCGACTATGCTGACGAATCAGTTCGTTGACATCGACTTTAATATGCTCAGGTATTTCATTCTCCGATTCGCGAATTTCTTCATCAGTAAATTCGACGTCATTGGCAAACCTAAGTGATGAATCTTTTTCAGAATTCAATCCCCGCACAATGCGAAGTGAATCTGATTTGGAAATCCCATTTGAAGGAGAATGTTCTTTTGAAGCAAACCGAATTGGACCTGAGCAAGAAATCAACACTGATAATAATCCTATAGTTAGAATTATTTTGCTCACGGAAAGTATGTTATTAAAAGTAGTTAACATGCTCTCTCAGATTACTGAAGAATAAACCATTAGTAAGAATGAAGCTCGGATAGAAATTACTAGAAAAAACTCTTACTTATCCGAGATAGGACCGTAACGCCTTGCTACGTGATGCATGACGTAATCGCCTGATCGCTTTTTCTTTTATTTGTCTTACTCTCTCACGAGTTAAGTTGAATTTCTCACCAATCTCTTCCAATGTAAGCGAATGTTCGTAGTTAAGTCCAAAGTATAATCTAATGACTTCAGCTTCGCGGTCGGTAAGTGTCGATAACGCTCTTTCGATTTCAACTTTTAGCGACTCTTTCATTAATCCATGATCGGGTGTGGGCTGCTGATCGTTCTGAATAACATCCAATAATCGATTATCTTCACCCTGTGCAAATGGTGCATCCATTGAAACGTGCCTGCCGGAAATTTTCAGTGTATCAGCAACTTCACCAACCGGGATCTTTAATTCATCTGAAAGTTCCTGAGCACTCGGTTCTCTCTCGAACTCTTGTTCAAGATTACTGAATGCTTTACCGATTTTATTAAGTGCTCCAACTCTATTCAGAGGAAGACGAACAATTCTCGATTGCTCAGCCAGTGCTTGTAGGATTGACTGCCTGATCCACCATACAGCATACGAAATAAATTTAAATCCACGAGTTTCATCGAATCTTTTTGCAGCTTTTATCAATCCCAAATTTCCCTCATTAATCAAATCACCCAGAGAAAGCCCTTGATTTTGATATTGCTTGGCAACAGAAACAACAAATCGAAGATTTGCTTTTGTTAATTTTTCCAGCGCCAGCTGATCCCCTTTTTTGATCTTTTGGGCTAGTTCAATTTCCTCTTCTGAAGTGATAAGATCTACTTTTCCAATTTCCTGCAAATACTTATCGAGTGATTGACTTTCTCTATTAGTATATTGTTTTGTTATTCTTACCATTTAATTTTTCTTCTCCAAATTTTTTTCCATATCTATTCTATCGATTATCCCGACAATTGATGCGTCAACCGGTGCCATATCAACGGGCAATGGTATAACTGCCTCAGAAGCAGTAATGTACATAACGATTTCGCCAGGACCGGCGCCCACTGTATCAATTGCAACGATTGGGCTGCCAAGCTTTTTCATCTCGCCATTTATTGGTTGGATGAACTGCATCTTGAACGATTCAAGTGCCGGGTATTTCTTTGTTGCCCAAACTGTACCAATTACCTGTGCGAAAAACATAATTTAGTTTTGTACGGTTTTAAAATTGTTTTGTTTTATAGGAATATCCAATTTATCAACTATAGCCATTATAACAGCATCTATGGGTTTATTTTTTGTGAAAGTTGTTTGACGTGCAGATGATCCAGTAGCTACGAGCACTACTTCACCAACACCTGCACCGACACTATCTACTGCAACAACAAAATTGGACGTTTCAGAGTAATCAAGATTCAATTGTCGAACAATTAAAAACTTCGCTCCGACCAGGTTTTCGTCTTTTCTTGTTGCCCAAACTGTACCAATGATTCTGCCAAGTATCAAATTCTTACCTTTTCTAATTAATTAGGGTGCAAATATAAAAATTTTATACATTAAAAATAGTTTCAAAAAGTTTTTTTTCAGTCGATTATTTGAATAAATTCAACTAAAAATAAAATAGTCTCACTTTTTTATCTAAGTTCGGAATAAAAGCTGTTTCCGCTTAGATTATTATTTATTTGATAAAAGTCGCAAATCGTTTTGCTCACATCTGCGAAGGTTTCCCGAATTCCAAGATCAACACTGCGGCGTATGTTTCTTCCGTAGACTAACAATGGAACAAATTCTCTTGTGTGATCAGTTCCAGGGAATGTTGGATCGTTTCCATGGTCGGAAGTAATCATCAAAATATCGTTTGTTTTTAAGGCTGTTAAAATATCGAGTAAGTGATTATCAAATTCTTTAAGTGCTGTTGAGAATCCTGCTGCATCATTTCGATGACCGAAATTAACATCAAAATCAACTAAGTTCGTCATTATATAAGAATTCTCTTCTTCTGAAATTGTTTTTATCGTTTCCTGAATTCCTTCGAGATTACTTTTTGTTTTAATTTGCTTGTTAATATTTCGGTAAGCAAAAAGATCATTAATTTTACCAATCCCTATTGTAACGATGCTATTTTGAACGAGCAAATCAAAGATCATATCACCATGTGCTTCGAGTGCATAATCTTTTCGACGATAAGTTCTACTGAAATTACCAATCTCACCAATGAATGGTCGAGCAATAATTCTGCCAACAGCATGCTCACCGGTCATAATTTTATCTCGCGTGACATTACAAATCTCATAAAGCTTTTCAACCGGAATCACTTCTTCATGTGCTGCAATTTGAAATACTGAGTCAGCACTAGTATAAACAATTGGGAATCCAGTGCGAATGTGTTCTTCACCAAGCTCAAAAATAATTTCTGTTCCTGATGCAGCCTTATTTCCCAGAATTCCTTCAAGTTTATTCAATTGAATAAACTTTTCAATAATCTCTTTCGGAAAACCATTCGGATAGACTGGAAAACTATAATTTGTGATCAAACCTCCAATCTCCCAGTGACCAGTCGTACTATCTTTTCCTCTGGACTGTGCTTTCATTTTCCCAAAGCTGCCGGCACAATCCGATTTTTTTTTAACACCAAGTATCTCAGCAATATTTCCTAATCCAAGTTCCTGTAGGTTTGGTAAATCTAATCCACCAATTTTTGCTGCTATATTACAAAGGGTATTGCCTCCAACGTCGTTATATTCGACAGCATCAGGGGTAGATCCCACTCCAACGCCATCTATAATTATCACAACAACTTTAGGCATATACTATTTGAATTTACATTTTATAAAATTATGGACAAGTATATTACTAATTAATAGAGCCATTAAGCCGGTTTTGAGAAAAGTGTTATTTAAAGTTTCTCACACAATTCCCACCACTTGAAATTGCTCTTCGAAGAACAAGCTCGCAATTCTCAAATAGTAGTTCGTGCTGGACATGATTTCTGCCGCTGGCGAATCCAATGCTCAAAGAAATGCTGATGTTGCTGTTGTCTAAGTTGATAAAATCCTTCACGAACTTTTGTCGAAGCTTTTCACACCATAGGAAAGCTTCGGCATCATCCCGATTAAAAAACAGGACAGCAAATTTATTCGTATCTAAACGAGCATTGATCATTAAATCATCAGATTCTTTATTTAAGTGAACGGCAACGTGTTTTACGATTTTTTGAATGACTTTCTCACCATATTCATTCAATAATTTTTCAAAATTGTCTATGGACATGAAGGCGAGCCCAACATTCACTTTCGTGATGTTCGATTTGGTTAATTCTTCCTTCACTCTCTTTTCAAATGTTGTTCTATTTAAAAGCAATGTATCAAGATCCACACTCAAGTAACTATTGAGCAATCGAATGTTTGCTGCAGCATCAAAATGGGAAGCAATATATGAAGCTATTTTCTCAATAAAACGGACATCTTTATTCGTATAAGAATTCTTTCGAAGTTTTTCAAAGACTATTGCACCAAATGTTTTATTTTGATAAACGATGGGCGTAATAAGAAGCGAGCCGCCAAGAGTCAATGAATCCTGAGTATTAAACAATGGGAATTTATCCTCAGTAACATCGTCAATTTTAACACTTCTTCCTGTTTGAATAGCTTTTCCGGTTATTGATTTGTCCAAATCAACAATCAGTCCTTCACCGGGATATTTTAAAGATGTTTTTTGAACAACCTTTTTGAGTTTATACGATCTTTCTTGATGATCAAAAGAAATGATGGATAAAGCATCCCATTCTATTAATTTATCAAATGCCAATAATAATTTTTGGTAATAATATTTTTCGTCTTGGTTTTTTTCTGAATCTCCAATCAAACCAATAACCGCATCCAGCTTCTGATTGACCAAATTAACACTGAACTTCTCATCAAAAATTCCAAGCATTATTGTTATCATTCTTACAAAGCGGCCAAGCAAATATACTGTCTCAACTCCAAATGCATCCTCGCTTTTACTGTCAGCAACCAAAACACCTATCAATTGATCATTTATAAAAACCGGTACAGCAACTATTGATCTTATTCCAACTGCTGTATCGTAATAACGGATCAGATCAGATTCAACATTTGAATTTAAATTGTTGAGTAATTCCGGAGCTCCGTTACGTACAACTTTACTAACAATATCATCTTCCAATGAAAATCTTGCTTTATGGATATTGTTATTTTCAGAAACATAGCTCTGAATTATCATCTGGTTTTTCTTCTTGTTATACCAAAAGAAAATAGCCGAGTGAGCAATTAGTGTCGAATAGACAACATTCAAAATCTTTTCCAATACAAAATTGAATTGAGCATCCTGATCTAAACCTTCAGGCAATGACTCACAAGCAATTTCATAAAACTTATCTTTTAAGTTACTCGGCTTTAGACTGTGGATTGGGGTAGTTTGTTTCATCCGTTTCAATTCTGTTGAGGTGATGATTGATTTCTCTTCCTCTTCAGTGTAAGAATCAAGTTCGGGTTTTAATCCAGTCGGAACGGATGATTTTTCAGATGATTCTTCAGGATCCTTTGTTTTACCATCCCTTAAAAATATTATAAATGCAACATAGACCACAAGGACTGCAATGGCAGCAATTCGGAAAAAAAGATCCTCGGTAAGAAGCGGCACTGATCCGAGAATGATCAATAAAATGAATGTAATAAGTCTTCTTTTGTTTAGCTTTGCCAACTTAGAATTTCTCAGTTTTTACTTTGTAATTGTCGTCTAAAATGGTGCCAATCAAGCTCAAAACTTCTTTCTTACCTTCGCCGGTTTTTGAGGAGAAGTTTATTATTTCGGTGTCTACCTTGATTTGAATATTTGAAAGTTTTTTTCTCAGGCTAGCTTTTTCTGATTGTTTTAATTTATCAACTTTTGTTAACAAAATACAATAAGGATAATTCAATTTCATTATGAATTCGTTGGCAATTGTATCCAGCTCAGTCGGTGGAATTCTTGAATCAATTAGGTGGCAAATGAGAATTATTTTTCCATTATCAGTAAAGTATTGTTCAATCAAATCTTCATATTTTTTTAATTCCACCTTACCTCTTTTAGCATATCCAAAACCAGGTAAATCAACGAAATAGAGTTTTCCATCAATTAGATAATAATTAACTGAGCGGGTTTTCCCGGGTGTCTGGCTGACTTTTGCAATTTCCTTTCGACTGACCAAACAATTTAATAATGACGACTTACCCACATTTGATCTGCCAATGAAAGTTACCTCAGGAAATTTATCTCTGATTAACTTTTTTGGTTCAAAAACACTTTTCTCAAAAGCAGTATTTCGAAAGTTAATTGGCATAATAATAAAAAAAGGAGTAGCTAGTTCTCCTAACTACTCCTTATATCTAATTCGAATAAACTTTACTTATTTTCTTCTTTTTTTTCTTCATCGTCAGAAGCTTTTTCTTGTTGTTCTTTTTGGACTTCAGGTTCTTTTACTTCTTCAACAATTTTTGCTTCTTCGACTTGCTGTTCTTCAGCAGTTTTTTTCTCTGCTTTGCGTGCAGCTTTAACTTCAGCTCGTTCTTTCGCTGCCTTAATGGTCCCCTCATTGTAATCAACTAATTCGAGGACTGCAAGATCAGCACCGTCTCCTTTACGAGCACCTAACTTGATAACTCGTGTATAACCACCGGGACGTTCACCAACTTTACCAACTATTTCACCAAATAATTCTTTTAGTACATCCCTATCTTTAATAAATCTTGAAATGTGTCTTCTTGCGGCTAAATCATTTTTTCGAGCTTTTGTAATTAACTTTTCAGCAAAGATGCGAGCTTCTTTTGCTTTTGCTACTGTAGTTTTAATTTTTTTGTGTCTGAACAGAGCAACAGCAAGCGCATTCAGTGTACTCTTTCGATGACTTGCCGTTCTTCCTAATTTTCTACCTTTAACTGCGTGTCTCATTTTTCTCTCTTAAAATTTATACAGTATCCTCTTTTAGATATTTTTCAACATCCATTCCAAATTGAAGTCCGTATTCTTCGGTTACGGCCATGAGTTCATCGAGGGATTTTCGCCCAAAGTTTCTGAACTTGAGCAATTCGCTCTCTTCTCTTCTGACTAGATCGCCGAGCGTTCTAATATCTGCAGCTTTTAAGCAATTATGACTTCTAACTGATAATTCCAATTCATCGACATTCATCATTAATATTTTTCGAATCCTTTGCTTTTCAGTATCCTGCTCAGATACTTTTGCTTCCTCTTCGGGTTCAATATCAAAATTGATGAAAAGCTGAAAGTGATCTCTCAAGACTTTTGCGGCTAATGTTAAGCTATCCTCGGGTGTAATTGAACCATCAGTTTCGATATCGAGCGTAAGCTTTTCAAAATCGCTGCTTACACCAACTCTTGTTGCTTCAACATTGAAAACACAATTCCTTATTGGTGAAAAGATCGAATCGATAGGAATGACACCTATTGTATGGTCAGGACTTTTGTTCTCTTCTGCGGGAACATAACCTTTACCTCGTCCGATTCGAAGTTCGATCTCAAAATTTGCTTGTTTATTGAGAGTTGCGATATGCAAATCCGGATTGAGAATTTCGATATCAGCAGATTGTTTCTGGATTTCAGATGCCTTTAATTCACCAGCACCTTTTAATTTCAACACAGCTCGATTGACCTTTTTATTTAAAAGCTTCATCCGAACTTGTTTCAGATTTAGAATAATTTCAGCAACGTCCTCTTTTACTCCCTCGATATTACTAAACTCGTGCAGCACACCGTCAATTTTTATTGCGGTAATTGCAGTCCCGGGAACCGAGGATACTAGAACTCTTCTCAAAGCATTTCCTACCGTAACACCGAATCCTCGCTCAAGCGGTTGAATATAAAACCTCCCGAATGTATTCGAATATGAAGATTCGTCAAGTACAATTGTTTCTGGCATTTGCATAAATGATAAACTCATCTTATAAACCCTTTTAAGTTAATGATTATTTAGAATATAACTCAATAATTAACTGTTCATTTGCATTCAGCGGAATATCCGCTCTCTCAGGAATATGTAAAAATGTTCCAGATAAAGAAGCTTTATCAATAGTCAGCCAAGGATATGTTCCTTCCTTCACTCTCTTAAGAGAATTATGAATGATATCCAAACTTTTACTCTTATCCCTAACTTTGATCAACTGACCTGGAGCAATAAGATAAGAAGGGATATCGGTGATATGACCATCAACGTGAATATGTCTGTGTCTTATCAACTGTCTCGCTGATTTACGTGATGGTGCAAAACCAAGACGATACACAACCGAATCCAATCTTCTTTCTAAAAGTTTAATAAGGTTTTCGCCGGTTACACCTTTTTGCCTATTGGCTTTTTCAAAATAATTTCTGAATTGTTTTTCTAAGATGCCGTAAATCCTTTTAACTTTTTGTTTTTCACGGAGCTGAACTCCATATTCGGAAATCTTAGATCTTCTCGATACACCGTGTTGTCCGGGAGGATAATTCTTATTATCGATCGGACATTTTTCGGTGTAACACTTGGTGCCTTTTAAAAATAACTTTTGTCTTTCTCTTCGACATAATTTACATACTGCATCAGTGTAAATCGCCATCTACATTTTCTCCAATGATTAAACTCTTCTCTTTTTTGGTGGTCTGCAGCCATTATGCGGAATCGGCGTAATATCTTTGATCGATTCGATATGCAAACCTGCTGTTGATAAAGAACGAATTGCAGCTTCTCTTCCGGATCCCGGACCTTTAACAAGTACATCAACCTTTCTTAATCCGGCATCGAATGCTTCCTTTGCTGCGGCTTGAGCTGTTACTTGTGCTGCAAAAGGGGTGTTCTTTCTTGAACCCTTAAATCCATTTCTACCTGCCGACGACCAAGAAATTGTATTTCCATATACATCTGTTATTGTAACAAAAACGTTATTGAAGGAAGCTTGAACGTGTACGATTCCTTTTGAATCTACATGAAGTTTTTTCTTTATTTTCTTTTGGGTTTTAGCCAACTTTCATTCTCCTAATTATTTCTTAGCGGCTGTTTTTTTCTTTCCAGCGACAGTTCTTCTCTTGCCTTTTCTCGTTCTGGAATTTGTTCTTGTTCGTTGACCTCTTACTGGAAGTCCTCTCCTGTGACGTAATCCGCGGTACGTTCCGATATCCATCAATCTTTTTACGTTCATCTGAACTTCACCGCGAAGCGCACCTTCAACTTTATAATCTGCGGTAATGACAGCACGGATCGCGGCGACTTCGTCAGCTGACAAATCGCTTACCCTTTTATCAGGATCAACTTTTGCTTCTTCAAGAATTTTCCAAGCGTTTGATCTGCCTATGCCGTAAATATAGCTTAACGCATAAGCAACTTTTTTATTTTTTGGTAGATCAATACCTGCTATACGTGCCAAATTATAACTCCGTTATTTTAACCTTGTCTTTGTTTATGTTTCGGATTTTTACAAATCACTCGAACCTGTCCTTTTCTTTTAATAATCTTACAGTGTTCGCATATTCTCTTCACGGAAGCTCTTACTTTCATAAATACTCCAAACTCTATTTGTATCTATAAATTATTCTCCCCTTAGAAAGATCATAAGGGGATAATTCAACTGAAACTTTATCGCCAACTAATATTTTAATAAAGTGCATTCTCATCTTACCAGAAATGTGTGCAAGTATTTCATGTCCATTTTCTAATTTTACTCTGAAAGTTGCGTTTGGCAAAGTTTCAGTAATAACTCCATCTATTTTAATTAATTCTTGTTTTGGCATTATACAGTTAAAATTTCTGGTTCACCGTTCGTTATCAAAACAGTATTCTCATAATGTGCAGATGGTTCTCCGTCTGCAGTTACAACAGTCCAACCATCATCCAAGACTTTCACTCTCCAAGTTCCTGCATTCACCATCGGCTCAACTGCCAAGGTCATACCATTTTTCAGCTTTGCGCCGGTACCTGGTTTTCCAAAATTTGGAATCGAAGGGTCTTCATGTAAAAACTTCCCGACTCCATGACCACATAAATCGCGGACAACACTGAAACCATTACCTTCAACGTGTTTCTGAATTTCAAATGAAATATCATGGACTCGAGAACCTTTGACCGCTTGTTCGATTCCTTTTCGAAACGCTTCTTCGGTAACTTTCACCAGTTTTTTTTTCAAATCAGAGATGTTACCAACTGCAAAAGTTCGTGCGGCATCACCATAATATCCGTTTTTTTTTACTCCAACATCAACAGATAGGATTTGTCCTTCAAGCATGGGTTTGTTATCCGGAATTCCATGAACAACGGCATAATCAATTGAAGTACAAATCGATGCTGGAAAATTAACACTACCTGCCTGAGAATAACCTTTGAATGCAGGTGTGCCGCCGCTCGAAAGAATAAAATCTTCTGCGGCTTTATTCAGTTCTATCGTAGAGACGCCTGGTTTAACCATCGATCCAATAAGTCTAAGAACATCTGCAACAACCTGACAGCTTTTTTTTATTCCGTCAATTTCTGCTGCAGTTTTAATAAAAATCATGGCAGCTTATTACTAACGTCTGCCTTTAAGTTTCCCGCTTTTCATAAATCCATCGTAGTGTCTCATAACAAGATGTGATTCAATTTGTTGTAACGTATCAAGAGCTACACCTACCATGATAAGAAGACTTGTTCCACCGAAAAATTGTGCAAATGTCGGTGAAACTCCAAAACGACTTATGAAAGCGGGTAATATCGCTACTATTGCTAAGAAAATTGAGCCGGGCAGTGTGATCTTTGTTAAAATATTATCAATGAACTCAAGGGTTTGTGTACCTGGTCTAATGCCTGGAATAAAACCTCCTTGTCGTTTCATAGTTTCAGAAACATCTTTTGGATTAAATGCAATCGCTGTATAGAAATAAGTAAAGAACACAATCATCAAAGCATAAATAAATGAATAAACAAATGAATCGTATCTAAAATGTACTGACAAATCAGCCATCAATTCACTTTCAGGAAAGAAAGTTAAAAATGTGTTCGGAATAAACATGATTGATTGTGCAAAAATAATCGGCATAACACCAGCGGTATTAACACGCATCGGAATATACTGAGTTACACCTCCATAGACTTTCCGTCCAACAACTCTTTTTGCGTATTGAACAGGGATTCTTCTTGTTCCTTGTGTAACCAGCACTACACCTGCAATGATGAAGAACATTAATGCAAAAATTACAATCTCAACTATTAAGTTCATTTGACCGGCACTTACAAGTCTGTATTCATCGAGCAGAGCAGTAGGTAATAATGCAATAATTCCAATAAAAATAATTAGAGAAATACCGTTACCAATACCGCGTTCAGTAATCTGTTCACCAAGCCACATCATAAAAATGGTACAAGTCGTCAAAATAATTACAGCGCTAAGAGTGAAACCTAATCCCTGCACTTCGATAGGAACAATAGGAACGCCATTCGCGTCCATACTTATCAATCTCACGCTAACTCCCCATCCCTGTATTGCACTAATTAACACGGTTCCGTAGCGGGTAATTTGATTGATTTTCTTCCTTCCTCCCTCACCTTCTTTTTGAAGTTTTTGGAAGTATGGAACGACAGCTCCAAGCAGCTGAACAATAATTGACGAACTTATGTAAGGCATTATACCAAGAGCAAATATTGCAGCATTGCTGAATGCTCCACCGACAAATAGGTCATACAAACCGAATAAATTATCTTGAGATGCATTCCGCATTGCTTCGGCAAGAACCTGGGCATCTACGCCCGGCAAAGTGATATGCGCACCAATTCTTACGAGAACTAAGATTGCGAGTGTATAAATTACTCGCTCTCTCAGCTCTGGTATTTTGAAAATATTTCTAAAGCTCTCTGTAAAAGTTGGCATTTTATTCCACTATGATTATTTTTCCACCGGCAGCTTCAATTTTCTCTTGAGCTGTTTTGCTGAATGCGTTAGCTTCGACCACAAGCTTAGCTCTTAATTCTCCATCACCTAAAATCTTGATCGGGAGATTTTTATTTCCAACAACCTTATTGTTACGCAAAATTTCTATGGTTACTTTGTTGTCATCAAGCTTAATTTTGGAAGCTAACTTCTCTAATGTATTTAAATTCAGAGTCTGATATTCTTTTCTAAATGGACTTGTGAAACCTCTCTTGGGTACTCGTCTCTGGAGAGGCATTTGCCCACCTTCAAACCAGCTTCTGTATTTTGCACCGGCGCGTGATTTTTGTCCATTGCTTCCACGGCAAGAAGTCTTACCATGTCCTGATCCTACACCTCTACCGACTCTTTTTCTTCTCTTGATAGAGCCTGGGGCGTATTTTAAATTACTTAAGATATTCATTTTATCAATCTTTAATTTCTTCAACTTTTAATAAATGAGTCACCTTGCGGATCATTCCTCGAATCTGGGGAGTATCGTTATGGATCTTCACCCAATTTGGTCTTCCAAGACCGAGCGCTTCAATAGTTTTTTTCTGATCCTTAGGGCGATCAATAATAGACCTTGTTTGTGTAATTTTTAATTTCATCTTAACTAAACAATTCTTGTTTTGTAATTCCACGTTTAATAGAAACGGAAGTAGCATCCTGTAAATTCATTAATGCATTAAGTGTTGCTTTTACTGTGTTGTGAGGGTTGGAAGATCCGAGCGACTTAGTAAGAACATCCTGCACTCCGGCAGATTCAAGCACAGCACGCACTCCGCCTCCGGCAATCAATCCTGTACCCGGAGATGCTGGCTTCAGCAAAACTTTTGCTGCGCCTGCTTTACCAATAATAGTGTGCGGGATTGTACCTTTGTACTTGCAGACCCTTACAACATTCTTTTTTGCATCATCAATTCCTTTGGCAATTGCGTCGGTAACTTCATTAGCTTTACCTAACCCAACACCAACGAAACCGGCTCCGTCACCAACAACAACAATGGCGTTAAAGCTGAATCTTCTACCACCTTTAACGACTTTAGCTACCCGGTTGATATGTACAACACGTTCTTTTAAGTTTTCTAAACTTGTAGATTTAAAGTTTTTCAAATTTCATTACTCCGTTTTTTGCTGCCGGGAGAGGACTCGAACCTCTACGTACGGCTCCAAAGGCCGCTGTCCTACCATTAGACGACCCGGCAAAACGTTCATCTATAGAGAACATTAAAATTTCAGACCTCCTTCACGCAAGCCATCGGCTAACGCTTTTACTCTGCCGTGATATCTAAATCCGCCACGGTCAAAGACGCCTGCGGAAATTCCTTTACTAACTGCAACTTCTGCCGCAACTTTACCGACGATTTTACTCTTATCAGTCTTTTTCTTGACATCTGCCAATTTACTCTTCACATCTTTACTAATACTTGAAATCGAAAAGAGAGTTTTGTTTTCTAAATCATCAATAAATTGAACATATATGTCATTTAAACTTCTATAAACACTTAATCTCGGTTTCTCAGCAGTGCCTTTGATTGTTTTTTTTAATTTCTTTTTGACTCTAATTCTGGATTTGGGTTTTTTGTTAATCATACTTATTTACCTGCCGTTTTACCAGCTTTACGAATAATGTGTTCACCTACGTATCTTATTCCCTTACCTTTATATGGTTCGGGTGGTCTAAATGATCTTATTTTTGCAGCAACTTGACCAACTAATTGCTTACTGAATCCGCTCACAAGGATTTGTGTCGGCTGAGGTACTTCAATCTTAACTTCTTTAGGTGGAATAAAGAAGATAGAATGCGAATAACCTAATGCTAATTGCAGTCCGCGGCCCTTGAGCTCTGCACGATATCCAACACCAATGATCTCAAGCTTTTTAGAAAAACCTTCTGTAACACCGGTAACCATCCCTTGAATTAATGCACGATATAAGCCATGAAGTGCTCTGAATTGTTTATCGTTAGATGATCTTTCGACTATCGCCTGGTTATTCTCAACTTTTATTTTGATAGCTTGATTATATTCTTGATGTAATTCACCTTTAGGACCTTTAACCTTTATCACACCATTGGCTACTTGTACAGTAACCCCATTTGTAATATCTACCGGTTTTTTACCTATTCTTGACACTTTAAACTCCTTTACGATTTACCACACGTGACAAATTACTTCGCCACCAACTTTTTCGTTCCGAGCCTGCTTGTCACTTCTTAATCCCTTCGATGTTGAAATGACAGCAATTCCTAATCCATTATTAACTCTTGGAATTGATTTGGAATCGGCATAATTCCTGAGACCAGGAGTGCTGATTCTTTTTATTCCGCTGATTGCACTTTTTCCGGCAACATAACGTAATTTAATTTTCAACATACCTTGTTTTTTATCTTCAACAAATTCATAACCATCAATATACTTTTGTTCTTCAAGAATTTGTGCAATATCTTTTTTCAAATTCGAAGCAGGAATTTCAACACTTATTTTTCGAGCTTTTATAGCGTTTCTAATTCTTGTTAAAAAATCCGCAACTGGATCTGTTACTGGCATTCTAATTCATACTCCTTGTTTACCAACTTGACTTTTTTACACCTGGAATTTTTCCGTTGCTTGCCATATTTCGGAAGCAAATTCGGCATACACCAAACTTTCTGAGAAATGCACGCGAACGACCGCAAATATTACAGCGATTATATTTTCTTACTTTAAACTTCGGTTCTCTTTTTGCTTTTACTCTTAATGCTAAACGAGCCAAATTTATCTCCTTATTGAGTAATTTCTTTTTTTCTAAATGGAAATCCGAAACTCTTCAGAAGTTCATATGCTTCTGCATCCGACTTTGCCGAAGTGACAATAGAGACATCAAGTCCATATACCTTGCTGACCTTATCGACATTGATCTCTGGAAAAATTATATGCTCTTTAACTCCTAAAGTATAATTTCCTCTTCCATCGAATGACTTATCGGAAACACCTCTAAAGTCACGAACTCGAGGTAGTGCAATACTTATCAATCGATCAAAGAATTCATACATTTTTGCTCGGCGTAAAGTAACCATTGCTCCAATAGGCATTCCTTCTCGCAGCTTGAAATTTGAGATAGATTTCTTTGCCTTACGAATAGAAGCCTTTTGACCTGTGACCGTTTCGAGATCCTTAACTGCTGAATCAAGTAATTTTGCATCTTGCGTAGCAGCTCCGATTCCAATATTCACGGTAATTTTTTCAAGCTTTGGTACATCCATAATGTTCTCATACGAAAAAACATTTTTCAGACGTGGAACAATTTCCTGACGATACATTTCTTGAAGTCTTAACGGAACTTTTTCTTCAGGTACTGCCGGCTTTTCAGCTTTTTTAACTTTGGGTTTCTTATCTACTACTTTTTCTTCGATTTTCTTTTTTTGCTTTTTTTCTGCCATCTTAAAAAACCTAAATCATTTCTCCACTCTTAATGCTGATCCTTACGATTTTCTTTTTATTTGTATTCTCATCGAGAATGATCTTAGAACCTAAACGGGTTCTCTCATTCAATTTCGGATCGAGCAACATTACATTTGATATATGGATTGGTGCTTCTTTCTTGACAATTCCCCCCTTTGGGTTTTTCTGACTTGGGCGGGAATGTCTCTTAACGATATTTACACCTTCGATGATAACTCTATTTGTCCTTGGATACACTTTTAAAACTTTACCGGTTTTTCCACGAGAGTTTCCGGCGATTACTACAATATTATCATTTTTTTTAATACTAACTTTCATCATTACCTCTTATAATACTTCCGGAGCAAGTGAAACAATTTTCATGAATTGTCTTTCACGAAGTTCTCTTGCAACCGGTCCAAAGATTCTTGTTCCGCGTGGTTCATTTTGATTATTTATCAAAACTGCTGCATTTTCATCGAATCGAATATAAGAGCCATCGGATCTCCTAACTTCTTTCTTGGTTCTAACAATCACTGCTCTAGAAACTTCACCTTTCTTAACAGTTCCGCCAGGAATTGCGGCTTTAACTGCTACAACAATCGTATCACCAACGCTGGCATATCTTCTATCACTACCACCGAGAACTCGAATGCATCTAACTCGCTTTGCTCCAGAATTATCGGCTACTACTAAATTCGTCTCTTCTTGTATCATGGCTTAATTCCTCAACAAATAAAATTTACTTGGCTCTCTCCAAAATTGAAATTAATCTCCATCGTTTTCTCGCACTTATCGGACGGCTTTCCATTATTTTAACAGTATCACCAATTTTGCATTCGTTCTTTTCATCATGAGCCATAATTTTAGAAGTTTTCTTGAAATACTTTTTATAGATAGGATGAGCAACTTTCCTTTCGATAGCAACAACTATACTCTTTTCCATTTTATTACTTACAACTTTGCCGGTTCTTGTTTTGCGGATATTACGCTTTTCTTCCATTTACTTTTTTTCTCCCTTTGATGAATCGGCTGATCTTGCACCTCTCTTTAAGTTCAATTCACGTTCTCTTAGAATTGTTTTCATTTTTGAGATATCTTTTTTTGTACTTCTTAATTTAGAAGTATTCGTTAATTGCTTTGTCTCTTGAGCAAACCTAAGATCGACTAGATTATTCTCTTCTTCAAGAATTCTTTTTAACAATTCTTCTTCATTCATTTGTCTAATTTCAAAAATTTTCATGCACTTACCTATTGTTCTTTATAATCGACTCTTGATACAACTTTTGCTTTTATAGGAAGCTTATGAGCAGCTATCGAAAGTGCTTCATGTGCTAACTCTGAAGGAACACCTCCAACTTCAAACATTACCCGTCCGGGTTTTATTACTGCTACCCAGAATTCCGGTGCGCCCTTACCTTTACCCATACGAGTTTCCAAAGGTTTTTTTGTTACGGGCTTATCGGGAAAAATTCGGATCCAAACCTTACCATCTCTTTTCATTCGCCGTGTCAAGGCAACTCTTGCTGCTTCGATTTGACGTGCTGTGATCCAATGCGCTTCCATTGCTTTCAATCCAAAATCGCCAAACGTAACAGTATTACCACGAGTAGCTTTGCCTCTCATTTTCCCGCGATGTGCTTTTCTAAATTTTACTCTTTTTGGCATTAACATAACAGTAAAACTCCAGTTTTAATCAATTGCTTTTCCTAAAATTTCGCCACGGCAAATCCAAACTTTCACGCCAATGGCACCATAAATTGTCTGCGATGTTGCAACCGCGTAATCGATATCCGCTCTTAAAGTATGAAGAGGTATCCTTCCTTCTTTGTATTGTTCGGTTCGAGCCATTTCTGAGCCACCTAATCTTCCGCTGCATTTAATTCTAATTCCTTCAGCTCCCATTCTTATTGCTGCCGTGATAGAAGACTTCATTGCTCGTCTGTGTGAAATCCTTCCCCGCAATTGGTTAGCAATATTCCTTGCGACCAATTCTGCATTTAATTCAGGACGTTTAATTTCGCTTATTTGAACTTTAACATTTTTATCAAAAACTTTTTTCAATTCTTCTTCAAGCTGAGCGATTTCTTTTCCACTGCGACCAATTACAACGCCAGGTCTTGATGTATGAATAGTAACAGTAACATCTTTGGAAGTTCTATCGATAACAATTCTTGCAACACCGGCTTTTTCCAAACGATTCTTAATATAATTTCTGATCTTGTTGTCTTCTAGAATTTTTACTCCAAACGACTTAGCTTCGTACCAATTTGAGTCCCAAGACCTTGTAATTCCTAATCTTAATCCTATCGGGTTAGCTTTTTGTCCCAAAAGTTCTCCTTACTTTTTAGTTTTCTTTTTCGCAACAACTATTGTTACGTGATTTGATCGCTTTTTCACTCTAAATGCACGCCCCATCGGCGCGGGTAAAACCCGTTTCATTACGGGGCCTCCATCGACAAATGCTTCTTTCACAAAAAGATCGTGAGCTTCAACTCTGCCTGCCTCTTCTTTATTCATAAAATTTGCGATGGCTGATCGAAGAACTTTTTCAGCATCTTTAGCAGCATGTTTTTTTGTGAAGTGAAGAATGTTCAACGCGTCATCAACTGCTTTGCCGCGAATCAAATCGATAACTAATCTCATCTTTACAGGCGACGTAGGTATATATTTAAATCTTGCTCTTGCTTCCATTTCGTATTAATCCTTATTTAGCTTTTGAGGCTTTTTCAGCTTTTGTTCCTGGATGACCTCTGAAAACTCTCGTAGGTGAAAACTCACCAAGCTTGTGTCCAACCATGTTCTCGCTGATATAAATAGGGATCATATTTTTACCATTATGAACGGCAATAGTATGCCCGACAAATTCAGGAGAAATAGTTGAAGCTCTTGACCATGTTTTAATAATTTTTTTCTGATTCGATATATTCAGAGCTTGAATTTTCTTCAAAAGTTTTGGATCAATATATGGTCCTTTTTTAATCGATCTTGGCATTTATTCCTCGATTACTTTCTTCTCTTAACTATGTACTTACTTGATGTTTTCTTTTTCTTTCTCGTTTTCAAACCTTTTGCTTTTTGACCCCAAGGTGAAGTAGGATGCTGCCAACCACCGCCGCTTTTACTCTTACCTTCACCGCCACCATTCGGGTGATCGACTGGGTTCATTGCAACTCCACGTACATACGATCTCCATCCTAACCATCGATTCTTTCCGGCTTTACCTAACGTAATATTTTCATGATCTGAATTTCCAAGAACGCCATAAGTTGCATAACAGTTTGTCGGGATCATTCGGACTTCGCCCGAAGGAAGTTTGATTTGTGCAAATTTTCCTTCACGCGCGATTAGTTGACCTGAAGTCCCAGCACCTCTCGCAATTTGTCCCCCTTTACCAGGTCGAATTTCGATATTATGAATAAAACTTCCAAGAGGAACACTCGAGAGAGGCATTGCATTGCCTGATTTAATTTCCACATCGGAACCAGCTAAAATAGTATCTCCAAGTTTCAATTCATTTGGCGCAAGAATATAGCGTTTTTCACCATCAGCATAATGTAGCAAAGCAATTCTAACTGATCGATTTGGATCATATTCAACAGAGTGAACTTTACCAGGAACATCTCTCTTGTCTCGTTTGAAATCGATGATGCGGTACCTTCTCTTATGACCGCCGCCGCGATGACGTGATGTCAATTTACCTTCATTATTTCTTCCGCCGGATCTTTTTAAAGGTCTGAGAAGTGATTTTTCCGGTTTAGTTTTAGTTATCTCGGAAAAATCGGGCACAATTGCGGATCTCGTTCCCGGCGTTACTGGTTTTAATTTTTTTAATCCCATTATCTATCTTTTCAAATATTATACGTTTTCAAAGAAATCTATCTTCTGACCTTCTTTCAAAGTCACGTATGCTTTCTTAAACTTAGGAGTACGTCCGGTAAATCTTCCGCCTTTGGTAAATTGTGTTTTAGTTTTACCCTGATGACGAACAGTTCTAACCTTAACCACTTCCACATTAAACTTTTTTTCGATTGCATTTGCAATCTCAATTTTATTTGCATTGAGTGCGACAACAAAACCGTATCGATTTTTCTGTTCCTGAGACTCAGTAACCTTTTCAGTAATTAACGGTTTGACTAATATTTGATGTATCATCTTATTCATTTGCTAAACGTAGTATTAATTAATTCAACTGCACTTTGTTGAAGCAGTAATGCTTTCGAATTCAATATATCGTATATAGAAGCATTCTTCGCTTCGAGTACTTTAAATTTTGGAATATTATTTCCTGATTTATAGACTGCGTTATCATTTTTTCCGGTAAGCAACAGAGTTTTTTTAGTATCGAGTTGCAGTGACTTCAATACTTGAACCATCTCCTTTGTTTTGGGCTGTTCAAATGTAAAATCTTCAACTACAAAAATTTCATTCCCTTTTGCTTTGTAACTGAGAGCCGATTTTAATGCGAGCTTTTTTACTTTCCTTGGTAACTTAAAACCGTAATCTCGCGGGCGAGGACCAAAGATAGTTCCACCACCCTTCCAAATAGGTGATCTTATAGAGCCAGCGCGAGCAGTTCCACGTCCTTTTTGACGCCATGGTTTTTTACCGCCACCTCTTACTTCATTTCGCTCCTTGGTTTTGTGAGTTCCTTGCCGTTGATTGGCATTATAAAGTTTCACAGCTAAATAAATAGAGTGATCATGCGG
>JAHJVF010000356.1 GCA_018828505.1 Bacteroidota bacterium
AAAGCTGCCTTGAATTTACAATTGAGTTGTTGGTTCAAAATTAAATGGCTACTAAAATTTTTACTTTGAGTTAAATTTCAGTTCACTTTAGTGAACTGAAAAAGATATCCGTAAACAACTCCGGCTTTAGCCACATAGTAATAATGTGGCTAAAGCCAAAACTTTTTGGGTTAACTTTATCAGTCAGCTAAAGCTGACTGTAATTGATCCGTAACTTTTTCTCAATCAGTAAAAGCTGACTGAAATTAATCTGTTACTTTACTTTCAATCAGTGAAAGCTGACTGAAATTAATCTGTTACTTTTTCTCAATCAGTAAAAAATGTCATAATCATAAACAGTGACTTTCAATTTCAATTCAATCTTAGACTATCATTGACTATATTTGTTCAGGAAGACTGGAAATTTAAGTGATATTGAATTCTAAATTCAAATATAATTCACACCTCTGTGTAGGGATAGACATCATACCTGATTTAATTCCGGATACCATTAAAAAGAAAAAGAATTTCATACAATACTTTGTTGAATTGGTAATTGATTCAACATCAGAATTCGCTGGAGCATTTAAGTTCAATCTGGCTTTTTATGAAGCACTCGGTGCAGAAGGTTACCGTATTCTCGAAAAGAATATTAAATTTGTTCCTCGAGGAATCGAAAAAATCGGAGATGCGAAGAGAGGTGATATCGATTCAACTTCAAAATTTTACGCGAAATCGATTTTTGAACATTTTGGATTCGATTCAGTAACTCTGAATCCGTTAATGGGTTATGATTCACTCCTTCCGTTTTTTAATTATAAAGATAAAGTCAACTATATTCTTACGTTAACCTCGAATCGTGGAGCTAAAGATTTTCAAAAACTAAAATTACGAAATGGAAAAAGTCTTTCAACTCATATCTTGAAAAAGATTAAGTCATGGAATGCAATCCACAAAAATCTTGGAATTGTTTTTGGAGCAACGCAAAAGAAAGAATTCAAGTATTTGAATTCCTCGGGCAAGAACTTAAAAATATTAATTCCCGGGATCGGTGCACAAGGAGGAGATTTAAACTTCGTCTTGAATTATCTCAAAAAGAATAAATTGGAATCATTTTTGATTAACTCAAGCCGCGGCATTTTGTATTCCAATTTGGAGAAAAATATTTCGAAGTCGATAAACGAAAATGCGCGTAAACTTAAATCCTCAATAGATCAGATATATATCGATTGAAAAACCTGCAAAACATAAAAGAGAAATTTCTTTACGAAATTTGGAGAAACAAAAATTACTCTGATAAGCTGTTTACAGTGAACGGCGATCAGATAGAAATAATCGATCCGGGTGTTCAATCGAATGGGGAAGAGGGTCCGGACTTTAAAAATGCACGCATTAATGTCGGGGGTATCAAATATGTCGGTGATGTTGAAATTGACACATTTCTGAGCGACTGGGTCAATCACGGACATAACGCAAATGAAAAATATAATAAAGTAGTTCTTCACATCTTCTTTACAAGAGACATCCGCGATTTTATACCGCGTACAATTGCAGGAAGAAACATTCAAGGTTTGATGTTATCATCATTCCTTGAAAACGATATTCGAACGGCAATCCGGCATGCAATATCTTCCGAGCGGGATCATCGGGTTAAAGGAATAGCATGCAAATCAATGGAATCACCTGCAACTCAAGATCAAAAAATTCATTTCATTCGTGAGCTTGGATTGAGACGGTTCGAGAAAAAGTGCAACAGAATTTTCGATAGACTAAAAGAAATTTATCATGAAGAAATGCTTCGCAATAATATGCGTGAGCCGAGCATTCACTATTCCCCGAACGAAGAGTTTTATAATAAAGATTTTGAACCAAAGGATTTCAAAAGTGAAAAACTATGGCAGCAATTGTTTTATGAACTGACCTTTGAAGCACTTGGTTATTCAAAAAATAAGGATAGTTTTAGAAAGCTTGCCATTGAGGTTGATGTCGATTTCATTCAGAAAAATTTACCAAGAGAAGATTTTATTAAAAACGCAGAATATGTTTACTTTGCTATTTCCGGAATGAAGCTGAACATTAACGATGTAAAGGAGGAAGAGTCTAAAAATTATCTCAAATCGATGAATGAAAGTTGGAGCAGGGTACGGCAATATTATCACGGTGAAATTATGGATAATTCAAAGTGGCATTTCTTCCAACTGAAACCGCAAAATTTTCCGACGATTCGTTTAGCAGGTGGTGTTAGATTAGTTTATGAGCTATTATATAATAACTTGCTTGGCAGAATTATGTCAGCTTTTGAACAGATCGATATGTCTTCAAGAATGACAAGAGAGTTGCGTTCATTGCTTGTCGTTAAGACGCGTGGATTTTGGAAACATCACTATCATTTTGATAAAAAAGCGAGAACTCCCTTACATTTCTTCATTGGAAGTTCACGTGCGGAAGAAATTGTAATAAACGTTGTTCTTCCATTTATTAAAGTACTCTCAGATGTATTTGGAAGACAAAAGCATTCCGCTAAAGTGGTCTCGGTCTATAAGACGATGATGCAAAAGACCGACAATCGCGTTACAGTTGATGTAGCGAATTCTCTTTCATTGCCTGAGATTTGGAAGCAAAGTGTTTTTTATCAGGGTTTGATCGAACTGTTTCGTGAGTATTGCAGCAAGAAAAGATGTAATGAGTGCGGCATAGGGAATCCGCAAAAAATTACTTCAGTGAGTATTTAATTTTCGCCTGTCATTCTTTTTAATTCATCTCGCAGTTTTGCAGCTCTTTCGTAATCTTCTTTTTCCAATGCTTCACGCAGCTGGGTCTGAAGCTGCACAATTTTATTCTCACGTGTAATCTTCTTGGGGGCTTGTTTCTTTTCGATTGGAAGACCGATGGAGGATTCATCCTCGTCTGCATTCGGAATGAATCCAGCTTCGTCCAATATTCTTGCATTTGCAAATATCGGACATCTAAACCTGACAGACATCGCTATTGCATCGCTCGGTCTTGCATCAATTTCCTGACTTAATGAAGAAAGCTCAAAAATCATCTTTGCAAAAAAAGTATTATCTCTCAGCTCATCAATCACGACTTCAACCAACTGACCACCAAGCGCTTCAACTATTTTTTTCGTAAGGTCATGAGTTAAGGGTCGCGGCGGTTTTATCCCTTCTAACTCTAAAGCTATTGCCTGAGCTTCAAATGCACCAATGATTATTGGCAGTCGCCGTGAACCATTTACTTCTTTCAAAATTAAAGCATACGCACCACCTGATGTCGGTGTTGCTGATAGAGCCGATATCTCGAGTTGAATTTTATCCAATTATTAACCTATGACTTTTTTCAATTCATCATTCATCACCGGAAATATTTCAAATACGTCTCCAACGATTCCATAATCCGCAATTTGAAAAATTGGTGCATCTTTATCTTTATTAATTGCCACGATACATTTTGCTGATGACATTCCCGCAAGATGTTGAATCGCACCTGAAATTCCGCATGCGATATAAAGTTTTGGTGAAACTGTCTTTCCGGTTTGACCGACCTGTTCACCATGAGGACGCCAGCCTGCATCAACAACTGCACGAGAAGCACCAACGGCAGCCCCAAGAACACTCGCCATCTCCTCCAAAAGTTTAAAATGTTCAGGACCTTTCATTCCTCTGCCTCCGGAAACTATAACGTCCGCTTCAGCCACATCCAGTTTTTCAGATGCTTTCACAAATTCTGTTACTCGGGCACGAAGATCTAATTCATCTTCGTTAAGTTCAGTAACCGTTACTTTTACCTGGCAATTATAACCATCAGTGTTTAACAAAACACTATTCGGACGAATTGATAGAACAGTTTTTTCCGATGAGAGAGAGAATTTTAGGAATGATTTTCCGGCATAGACAGGACGTACTGCGTGAATTGTTCCATCGTTGGAAATGATTTCGGTACAATCCGCACCGTATCCAGCTCTGAGTTTCACTGCAATAATTGGAGCTATGTCTTTTCCGAGTGCTGTGTGTGTTAGCAGAACTACGTTAGCTCCTTTCTTCTCAGCAAAGTCTGCAATTATTTTTGAATATGCCGTACTTGAGTAATTCTGAAGGGAAGCATTTTTAAAATGTGTAATGTTCTCAAGGCCATGTTCGTTCAATGCATCAAGATTTTTAATATCATTGCCAATGACTAATCCGACAGCTTCACCATTTAATTCTTTAGCAAGCTGAACACCTTTTCTTGCTGACTCAAATGACTGCTTTTTGATTTCTCCGTCACGCTGTTCAAGATAAACTAAAATTTTAACTGACATTATTTTTCTCCAATTAAATAACTTTTGCTTCTTCTCTTAATAACTTAACTAGTTCGGGGACTGCAGAGGCATCATTACCGACAATTTTTCCTTTGCGCCTTCCTTCGGGCATTTTCATATCGTGTACATGCAATCGATTTGAATCACCTTCAAATGTTTTCTCTTCGATCACTTTCGATTTTGCCCCCATAATTCCTTTTAGTGAGGCATACCTTGGGTCATTCAGCCCTTTTTGCGTAGTAATTACAAGAGGTAACTTGGATTTTACAACTTCTTTACCGCCCTCGATCTCGCGTTCGGCTGTTACTTCGTTTTCAGAAATATCTAGTTTAACTACGGTACTGATCGATGGATAACCAAGAAGTTCAGCAATCATCTGACCGACAGCTGAACTATCGTAGTCGACAGATTGCTTACCGCAGAATATTACATCAGGATTCAAGTTCTTAATCTCACCTGCTAATGCTTCAGCAACAGTTAATGAGTCGACATTAATATTACCTTTTATTAGAATTCCCTTATCAACTCCCATCGCAAGCGATTTTCTTATCGATTCTTTAGATGCTTCGGATCCATAACTGATAGCAGTAACTACACCACCGAATTTTTCTTTTGACTTCAATGCCTCTTCAACTGCAATTTCATCATAGGGATTAATAACAAATGTCACACCCGCCGGGTCAATCGAGGTACGATCTTGATTGATTTTGATTTTGGTTGCAGTATCCGGTACATGACTAACGCATACAACAATGTTCATGAATTATTTCCTCACCATTTTTTAAAAATAATTTACTATTCCACTGATAAAATAGCAATTGATTAAATCAATGTTTGTCATTAAATTTTTACCGGGTAAACTTTTTTTGTTTATGACAGAGACTACAATTAAATATTCTCCCGATGTTGATGACGGAATAGATGTCGGTCTTCCGGCAAAAGTTATTTTGTTCAATGATGAAGTTCATACTTTTGATGATGTAATTGTCCAGATCATCAAAGCAGTTGGCTGCTCATATGATAAAGCTGAAACATTGACCTGGGAAGTTCACTTACGAGGTAAAGCAGTAGTGTTTTTCGGTGAAATCAGTGAGTGCTTGAAAGTTAGTGGAGTTTTAGAGGAGATCGCACTTCACACACAAATAGAATCCTAGCGCGGTAAACCGCAACGGAAAATGGAAGATGGTATATGGAAAATGGGTAAAAACATCCTAGAATATTTTGACATAAAAAACAAAAAGTTAACTGACAATACTATAAATATTTAAAATAACTCAAGTTGACCGTCAATTATAGGAACTCACCCTAAATCCCTCTCTTAAAAAGAGAGGGACTTTGAAAATTGAACGTTTTCACCCCTTCTCTTTGTAAGAGAAGGGGTAGGGGGATGAGTTCCAATGCTTGAAAGATGATTTTCTCTCTTTCTTCTTGTAGTAGCTCAATAGAGAAAACATAATATAATAAACCGTTTTAATGGTTTTAATTGAATATGAATTAATTGGCGGTCAACTTGAGTAAAATAAAAAAGCCGCTGACAACAGCGGCTTATAAAAATTAAAATCTAATTAATACTTCAGTTCAATTTCACGAATTACCATATTTTCATAATTTCCTTTGCCCTTAACCATTTCCATCTTCTTTGTCACTTGAGCTAATTCAATAAGTATCTGGCTATCACGATTGACTTTAAATTCTCTATCGAAAAATTGATAATGTGGATGAGTAATATTAATTCTATATCTTTTATATCTTTCAGCACCAAAGTAATGTCCTTTGGCAAAGACTTCTTTCTTGAAGATCGGAGTTTCGAGTAATTTTGCATAAAGATTGTAATTTGCTTTTAGCATATCATTTGTTGTCCAATAAATATCTCCGTCGCGTGTAGTTTTTGTTTTTAGTTCGCTTGTGAGCAATGACCACGGATTTACTCCATACTCGGTGAAGTATGTGAACAATTTACTCTGCATTGAAAATTTATCGAGTACTTTTTCTGATGCACAGTTTTTGAATCCGTAAAACCCATAATCGAAATTTGGTGCTCGCAAAGCGAAGTCAGTGAATCTTTCAAATGCCTCAACACCTAATTCTATTCCATCAATAGGAACGATTGTTACAAGTGCACCCTCGACTGGAAAATGGGTTTCATTATCACGGACAAGAAATGCAACGTTTGCTAAATTATCTTTGATATAATCTAAGCGGTCGAAGTAATAATAATCTGCGAAGTTATCCATTCCGGTTGAAATATCTTTGTACTCTAATGTAAGATCTTCGAATGGAACTTCAGCGAAAGTCTGATGATCAGGATTCTCCGAAATTTCTAACGGGAAAAGTTTTCCGGATTGCGTCTTGAAAGTTGAAGGAAGTGCGAGACTTCTGCAAAACTGCTGTTCAAATCTAATGAATTTGCTTGGAGAAAAATCGAGAACATAATCAAATGTTTCAGAAGGCCAATTCTTATGGTAGTAGTTTAAATTTGGAATCCAGAATTTGTTATCCTCGGCGATACATTCAAAATGAATTCCATTGACCTTAAGCATGTTTCGATTTGATTGATACTCTAGAGGGAATGCAACAACATAACCTTCAGAGGATTTGTAATGGAGCCACAGGTCGCAGTAGATATTATTTTTAAGCGATTTACCAAGACTGAAAAACTCAGCGTTCACTCCGTAATAATAATCGGAAATACCCCTTGGCAAACAGCATCCATGAAATACCTTTGAACAAAGTCCTTTGGATACAAGATCAACTTTGTTGTCTTTAAGTGCTTGAAATAATCTTTCATTCGAGTCACCCCGGAAGATGATTGCACTTGGACCTTTCTCTTCTACTACAACAGTCTGTTCGGTTGCAGAACAGCTTAAAAAGATGAAAGGTAAAGCAAACAGTAAAACAAGATGTAATATTTTATTTTTCATGTGTCCCATCTTTGTTTGTGGTCGATAATTCATGCAAATTTTGTCGAAAGTCTATGCAATTTTTTGATAAAAGTAAAGAAAAATTTCACCTTTTTTGATTTTTTTTAATCGCACGTCTCCAATCCACCAACTTCTGAAAAAGTGAAATTATAGTTAAAAGTGAAAATATTTATATATTTGTGGCAAAATTCTCTTGATGTTAGTAATAAAAAAATCATTTTGATTTTTGCTTTTTACATTTTGATTTTTTTGGAGAGATGCCCGAGTGGTTGAACGGGGCGGTCTCGCGGCGAAGCCGTCCCTTTGGGAAAAACCGAACTATAAATTATTTGACATATTGAAAATTGGAGAGATGCCTGAGCGGTTGAAAGGGCTGGTCTCGAAAACCAGTGTAGGGTTTATCTCTACCGTGGGTTCGAATCCCACTCTCTCCGCTTGTGTTTTATGCATATATTATAAAGAGCGTTAAAAATAGTACCTACTACTACGGGCATACCTCAAATCTCGAGGCAAGAGTCAAGCAACATAACCTGGGTAAGACTCCATATACTAAAAACCTAAGACCCTGGGCACTCCATTACTTTGAAAGTTTTGCAACAAAATCTGGTGCAATTACCAGAGAAAAGTTTTTTAAAAGCATTGATGGGTACAACTGGTTGAAATCAAATAACATCATTTAAGTTTTAATTTGTACCCAGGGTTCTTCCGAAGGAACTCCTTCGGAGGAATCCCACTCTCTCCGCTTGTGTTTTATGCATATATTATAAAGAGCGTTAAAAATAGTACCTACTACTACGGGCATACCTCAAATCTCGAGGCAAGAGTCAAGCAACATAACCTCGGTAAGACATCATATACAAAAAACCTAGACCTTGGGTAATTCATTACTACGAGAGTTTTGAAACAAAGTCCAAAATTTTTGTAATAGTAACTATCACGCAAGCCTTATTAGTATAATTCACCAAAATTAGTTAGTCAGTGGATGCATGCAGCTAATCAATTCACTTACTTCAACGGTTGCTATACCGGACATGATATCAGACATTGCATAGGGAATAACCAACTTGTTATTATGTATAAGTGCCCCGCAGGTATAAACGACATTAGGTACGTAACCCTCTCGCTCTTCCTCTTGTGGTGTAAGTAGCGGCTCTTCCAAACGGGCAATGATTTTTGCCGGATTTTCAAGATCGAGAAGCATGGCGCCGATGGAATACTGCCTCATGGGACCCACGCCATGGGTGAGTACCAGCCAGCCTTCGCTGGTTTCAAGTGGTGAACCGCAGTTTCCTATTTGAACATATTCCCAAGGCAGTTCTGGCTCCTGGATGATTTTGGACTCCTGCCAGAAATGTAGATGTTCGGAAAACATTATATGGTTGTTCTCACCGTCCTGGCGAGAGAGCATAACATACTTACCATTAATCATACGCGGAAAAAGTGCCATGCCCTTGTTTTGAACCGCTTCGCCGTTTAAAGTAATAATATTAAAAGTTGTAAAATCTTTTGTCTCTATCAATTGCGGAAGAATAGTAAACCCGTTGTAAGCAGTGTAGGTTGCATAGTAGGTAACTTCGCCGTTATCATGAAAAAACTGGACAAACCTTGCGTCTTCTATACCCCTACTTTCATTTTTCGAAACAGGAAATATCACACGTTCAGAAATTTTTTGATCGGAGTGGAATTTTATTGTGTAATTGGAGTCCGCAAGCCAGCATATTATTTTGATTGCTTCGTCATTGCATTCAAAATCGGTATTTGAGAGAAGGGACCCAATGCTTTTATTTAAATCATTGTAAGTAAATTCATCCGGCAATTGTTCGAGTACACGGGTGCTAGTTTCGTTACATGCATTCAATTCATTTAGCTTGAGCTGAAATAGGTGGCGGTTATATATAGGGTCATGCTGGATAATGGGGGTTTCAACAAATTCACTGATGGGGTCAAAAGTGAACGAGCTATTGTTTTCAATAATCCCACTGCGGAAGCTAATAGATGAAATATGGCCTTCCCCTATAGAGCGAAGGCTCATGATAAAACGAAGGCTGCCACCAGGGACATTAGTCTGATCCGGATGCGGTACAATAGAGGGGTTAAAAATCGCCGCAGATTCAACAGAGTATTCTAAAGTAAAATAAGCGCCTATTAGCATTTTTTTTGTTTCACTTATCGGTTCGGTGTTCGGAAGATATTCTGATACCTCATCAAAGTGACGTTCCAATACTTGCCTTATATCTTTGTGCCGATCGAAAAAATCAAGATTTATTTTTTCCATCAATTCCCCTGCTTCGTTTTCAGTGAGACTCAAAACTCTATCAATAATTTTGGGAATACGGAATCTCCCTTCCGGAAAATGAGTGCGGGTTATAACGCGGGAAGTGTCCCGAAGGATTTTCGTTTTTTTTCTTCTAACCTCTGGTTTGCTATGTTTTTTAGCGTCCATATCGCAGTCTTATTAAATTGGTTTATATTTTAGGCTTTATGTCAACAGTTTGCACTTCGGTGTCGATTTTTATTCCTACTCTATTCTCGGTAATATGATTATATAATTTAATGAAATTTAATTAGAGAATTCTTGATTTAAAAATACAGTTATGATATTTGGTGTCCGGTTACAACGGCGACCTGGAATCCGACAGACAAAGTTGGACTAAGTCGTCAATCACTGCTGTGCCGCAGCACATTACTGTATCAGCACCGCCCCAATAAATTTTTACCGTACCATCGTCTTCAGGAACAACTCCACATGTAAAGACAACATTGGGTACATAGCCGCTCACTTCCCAGGGGTCCTCGGGCTGTAGTATCCACTGATCAGAAACCCCAATGATTTCTGCAGGATCATAAAGGTTATGCAAGGCCGTACCTAGGCGATATACTGCCCCAGCCATTGTTTTGAAAACTCCATGGTAAATATGCAGCCAGCCCTTGTCGGTTTTGAAGGGCGGTGCGCCGGGCCCGATTTTCATTTCATCCCAATGATATGGAACCGGCTTCATAATCACCCGAGAATCCCCCCAGTGAACCAGGTCGGGGGAATAGGAAATCCAGATAGACCAGGGTGAAATTTCGGAATGCGGACGGTCGAGGCGTGCATATTTTCCACCAAACTTTTGAGGAAAAATTACGACGTTGCGAAGGTCGGCCTGGGTTATAAGAGCAATGCGCTCAACTTTTTCAAAATCAATGGTGTGTGCAAGGGCAACCCGAACACCATGACGGGAATATGCGCTATATGTAAGCAGGTAGTCGTCCTCTACCGGGCAGATTCTGAGGTCTTCGACCCCGAACTCTTCATATTCCGCAAATTTATTGTCCGTTGCCGGTGTAAGAAAAGGCA
>JAHJVF010000520.1 GCA_018828505.1 Bacteroidota bacterium
GTCTCTACCCCGAATCACCGTTCCTGTCGGAAGCGAGGTTCAATATCGGTTCAGCGCTGATGACTGAGAAAAAGCAGAAAGGAGCGATCGAACAATTTCAAACTGTAATTCAGAAACATCCCGCCGATGTGTTTGCAGATAGAAGCCGTTTACAAATCGCACGCATCCTTTTTAGTCGGAAAGAATACAAAGCTTCTTTGGACACACTCGATCGAGTAGTAGAACAGCGCAGCGACGATATAGCAGCAGAGGCATTACTGATTATCGGCGAAAATTATCTCTCACTAAAAAAGCCGGCGGATGCGTTACAAGCTTTTAAGGACTTAATCGAACAATACACAGAATATCCTGTTCTCGTTGAGCGTGCACGACTCGGCGCCGGCGAATCATATGAACGCTTAAACGACCGTGCTAAAGCGAAAGCGATGTATGAAGAGATCGTGAAAAATCCGGTTGACCCTGCAATCAAAAAGAACGCAGAAGAAAGATTAAGGAAGTTACGCAGATGATTAAGAGAATATTTTATATATCAGCAATAATAATTTTATCGGGACAAATATTTTACGGACAACAAGAAGAAGCTCCGAAAGATGCAAAGAAACAAGAAATGCCCAAGCTTGAAATTCCCGAGATAACCATTGTGGGGAAAAAAGTAATTACGCTCCCGTTCGCAAAAAAGGGAGAGCTTTACGACGTGGATATTTACAAAGCTCCGGAACCCGATAGTTCTTTAATCGAAGACCGTGTTTCAACGGCATTGCCTTCAGGTTCATTTCCGGCTTACGAAGAAAGACGGCGTCCATTCCGCCTCGCCGTTGATGGGTCGGTAGGAAGTTTTGCAATAGCTATGTTTCAAACTTATTTCGATTACAACGCTTTAAAGTGGGGATTCAACGGAAGCGGTAATTACGGCAGAACATCGGGACACGTAAAGAATGCCGATGCCGCAATGACGAAAATCGACATCAATACTTATTCTTTGATAAATACTGATAACGAAATTTTGAAATCGCTACGTCTATCCGGCGGTTTGATGTATTCGCACGACCGTTATGGATTATTCGGAATAGTGGACGAAAAAGTTGAAAGGTCAAGAAATCAAACGGCTTTTAATGTGATGTTGGGTTCGATCAGGAAAGAAGGAATTTCTGCAGATGTAGGTTTAACAGCTAATATTCTCTCCATAAAAGATAATTCACCGGCCAACGAAATTGATATGTCGGCTTTTACTCCTTCTCTGAATGCATCATTCGGAGCCGATGTCGCAAATATTCGATGGACAAGCGATTTACTTTATAAGAGCAGTTCGCTCGATAGCAAGCAGGATCAATCCCCATCACTCATCAACTTGAATGCTCGCACTCAGTGGTATTACGATAAGTGGCTGATCTTGTTGGGCGGAGTTTTTGCGGATGCATCCAGCGCCGACGAGCAAACTTCCGCTCTGATTCGTCCTACTGCATTAATCCGTTGGAATATTAATAGAGGAAGCGAACTTTCTTTCTGGTATCAACCCGATATGAAGCTGACCGGCTATCACGAGTATATCAACAACATTCCATATCTTGAGAGAGATATTAAAATTCTTCCGGAAAATTCTCCGCTGCATTTAGGAAGTTCTTATTCATACACAAGCGAAAAGTATTCATACGAAGGTCGGGTTTCGTTCTCTAAAATATTGAATAAAAGCGTTGTTATTGCCGACAGCGAAAAGATTTTTCTCAACTATATTACAGCATTGCAAACTATTTTTCAACTAAACGGATCGATAAAGATTACGCAAAATCTTTTTGCGAAAGCAACGGCAGTTGTTCAGCCTACTTACGAAGAGGGTGGGAGCGATCAAATTCCGATGATTCCGTTGGTGAAGGGAAAATTAACCGGCGAGTACTCGTTTGATATTCCATTTACACTCTCCTCAACGTTCGAGTATTGGAGCGGACAGAATATCGGTTTGAAAAGTGAGTATGGGAAGTTGGATGATGTGGTTTTATTAGGGATTGGTGCTTCGTCACGTGTTTTACCGCGAACACTTTTATCGTTCGAGATTTCAAATCTATTAAACACAAAATATTATTGGTGGAAAGATTACCGCGCGCCGGGAATTCAGTTTATGCTGAA
>JAHJVF010000357.1 GCA_018828505.1 Bacteroidota bacterium
TCTTTTTTTTAATGCAAAATCATTTTCGGATTCAATATACTGTAGCATGCAGATTGCTAGATGCAATTATTTAGGAGAAGAGTACAGTTTAGCGATTTCCAATATTAATGATATATTATCTTTTACTGGATTAACCGACTCAATAAGAAAAGATTTATATAATATTTGCGGATTAAGTTACTTAAAATTAAATCAACCCAAAGTAGCTTTATTATATTTTGAAAGACAATGGGGCACACCAAGTTCTCTTTTCTTTTCTGGGATCGCATACATGAAGCTATATGATTGGACAAAAGCACGTCATAAGTTTTTTCAATTAAAAAATTCAGAGGATTTAATTTTAAGATCATCAAGTAGTGATTTAGTAACCACGACTCTTGCTGGTGAAAAACTTCCAGAAAAGAATCCGATTGTAGCTGGTATATTATCTGCTGTTATTCCTGGAGCTGGCTATTTGTATACTGGACATTTTCAAACAGCATTTACTTCGTTAGTCTTTAATGCTTTTTTACTTGGAGCAAGTTATGAATTGAATAAGAAAGGATTGAAATTAACTGGTGGATTGACTTTCTTATTTTCTCTAGGTTGGTACATTGGCAACATATATGGTTCAGTGAATTCAGTTCACAGAGATAATGAAGCTACAAAAAACAATTTCATCAATAACGCAATTAATGAATATGAGTTCCTTTTAAAGTAACAAAAAGTAATTTGGAAATTATTTTCATACATGACCCTTTATATTTTGTGATTATTAATTATGTTGTGCAAATTTATGCTAATCGCAATATGTAGTCAAGAATTATTTTTAATTGTTAGTGTCAATTATTAACCAGCAAGCTTATTTCAATTATTTGACTTCAAATCAAGTTCTTTCCTCAAAAAAAGAGCTGTAGAGCTATTGGTTTCATTACACATTTCGAAGGGTGTACCCTCAGCAATTAAATATCCGCCAGCATCCCCTCCTTCGGGTCCAAGATCAATAATCCAATCGGCAGATTTAATTACATCCATATTGTGCTCAATTACAATCACAGTATTTCCTTTATTCACTAAGCCCTTTAAGACATCTAATAAGATTCTGACATCTTCGAAATGTAAACCAGTCGTGGGTTCATCAAGAATATAAATTGTTTTCCCGGTTTGAATCTTTGCCAATTCTGTGGCGAGTTTAACCCTCTGTGCCTCTCCACCGGAAAGTGTGGTTGCTTGTTGCCCCAATCTTATATATCCTAATCCCACATCATGAAGAGTTTGAACTTTACGTTTAATTCTTGGAAGTTCCTCAAAAAACTCAAGAGCGGATTCTACTGTTAGATCGAGAACATCGCTTATCGACTTACCTTTAAATCTTACTTCCAGAGTTTCTTTATTATACCTTTTTCCTTTACAAACATCACACAAGACGTAAACATCGGGGAGAAAATTCATTTCAATTTTTTTTAAGCCGCCACCTTCACACTCATCACATCTGCCTCCCTTAACGTTAAAACTAAATCTGCCGGATTTGTAACCTCTGATTTTTGATTCAGGGAGTTGTGTGTACAGGTCACGAATAAGTGTAAATAAATTGGTATATGTAGCAGGATTAGATCTTGGAGTTCTTCCAATCGGTGATTGATCGATTTCAATAACTTTGTCGATGTGCTCCAATCCATTTATCTCATCATAAGGAAGTGGAACTACTTTCGATTTATAGATTCTCTTAAATAGTATTCTCGAAAGTGTGTCGTTAATCAAAGTCGATTTCCCGGAACCGCTAACTCCACTCACACAAACGAATTTTCCAAGGGGGATTTTAACATCAATGTTTTTTAGATTATTTCCTCTTGCGCCAATCAATTCAATATGCTTACCGTTTCCATTATTTATAGTGTAATTGAAAGGAATATTTCTTTTGCTAGTTAAGTAATCGACTGTAATTGATTTAAATTTTTTATTACCATTTTTAAGTAACTTTTTCAACTCACCCTGAATGACAACTTCCCCGCCATGATCTGCTGCACCGGGACCGAGATCAATTATGTAGTCGGAATTCATAATCGTTTCTTTATCATGTTCTACTACTATCACGGTATTTCCCAAGTCTCTCAGTTTTTTTAGTGAGTCGATTAATTTCAAATTATCTCTTTGATGCAGTCCAATACTCGGTTCATCAAGAACATAAAGCACACCTACGAGCTGTGAACCGATTTGCGTTGCTAGACGAATTCGTTGTGCTTCTCCACCAGAAAGTGAAGCGGCACTTCTATCGAGTGAAAGGTATCCAAGGCCAACATTCAGCAAGAACTCAATTCGCATTCTTATCTCTTTGAGAATCTGCTGAGCGATTACCATTTCTCTTTCACTCAACTTAATAGCACTGAAGAAACCGCTCCCCTCCAAAATTGACAGGGCAGTAATATCACTAATATTTCGATCCATTATCTTAACTGACAATGAGTCAACTTTTAACCTTTGTCCATTGCATATCGTACACTTAGTAGTATCCATGTATGCTTCAATCCATTCGCGGACATTATTTGAGCTAGTATTTGAGTGATAATGTTTAAGCTGCGGAATTATTCCTGTATAACGATGGGTATATGAAACCGATTTTCCGCTTCCGAGCTTGTATTGGAATGTTAGCTTTTCCTTCCCGGAACCGTGAAGAATGATATCCATTGTCGCTTTGGGAATATCTTTTAAAGGAGTATCGAAATCGAATTTATAAATTTCTCCAAGTGAACGTAATTGATTGAAAAGCCAAGTATCGCGCGGCTTTCCAAACGGAGCGACTCCTTCCTGATTAATTGTTTTATCCCAATCCGGAAGGATCAAATCCATGTCCAACTCTTTTTTCTCACCAAGACCCTCGCATGCTTGACACGCGCCAAAAGGTGAATTAAATGAAAATGAATTCGGTGCTAATTGATTTATACTCGTGCCGCAATCTAAACAAGCCAAAAGCCTGCTATATATTTTTTCAAAATCATTGTAACTAATGATTGTCATTCCGTTTCCATAACCAAGGGCTACTTCCAGAGATTCGCGGATCCTTCTTTCTGATTTACGTGTAACTTCAACGCGATCAACAACTATTTCAATGTTGTGGACTTTATACCTTTCGGTTTTCATCCCTTTGGCAATTTCTTTTACCTCACCATCAACCCGAACTTTTAGGAAACCATCTTTCGAAATTTCTTCGAATAATTCTCCGTAATGTCCTTTCCTTCCGCGAACCAGTGGTGCTAATATTAAAATTTTCTTACCAAAAAAATTTTCAAATATTGAATCGTATATTTGATCGGAATTTTGTTTTTGAACGGGCTTACCGCAGTCAGGACAATATGGTTTCCCA
>JAHJVF010000358.1 GCA_018828505.1 Bacteroidota bacterium
AATAAGATAAGTATAGATAATTTCCGAAGGATCCTTTGGAAAAGAAGTTAACCCCGACTTACATTTTCTTGGTTTTGAAGTTTTTCTTATTGGTGTTTCTCTTTCAAAACCTTAGAAAATGTTAGTCGATTTGTCATTAGTGCTTTTCTAATGACAAATTTGGGTTAATTATCTCCAAAGGCACAAAGTGCTCCTATGGAGAGTCCTTCGGACATAATAATCCGCGTTCCCATTAAACTTCATTTGGAACACGGATTCTTAAGATCGTTATGATCAATCATGATTAAATTTGTGAAATTAAAATGGAGTGGAAATGTCGAAAAATCATCACAAAGTTATAATAATTGGATCGGGACCTGCTGGTTTTACTGCAGCAATTTACTCGGCAAGAGCAAACCTTAGTCCATTGGTATTTGAAGGAAATCAACCTGGTGGACAATTAACAATCACCACAGAAGTCGAGAATTATCCAGGTTTTGAAAATGGTATAATGGGGCCGGAATTAATGGATGTTATGCGCAAGCAGGCAAAACGATTCGGTGCAGAGTTTGCGTACAAGTATATTGAGAGAGTAGATTTCAGCAAACGTCCATTCAAACTTTTTTCAGGAAAAGAAATTTATACTGCCGATGCAGTGATTATTGCAACCGGTGCCTCGGCGAAACTTCTCGGAATCCCGTCTGAACAAGAATATATGGGATTTGGTGTTTCTGCTTGTGCAACTTGCGACGGATTCTTTTTTAAGAATCAAGAAGTGATTGTTGTTGGTGGTGGCGATTCGGCAATGGAAGAAGCAAACTATCTCACCAAATTTGCTTCGAAAGTAACAATCGTGCATCGCCGTGAAGGTTTCCGTGCATCGCAAATAATGTTAGAACGTGCAAAGAAGAATCCTAAGATCGAGTTTGTTTTGAACTCTTTGATCGAAGAAATCCTCGGTAAAAATGAAAACGGAAGAAAATCCGTAACCGGTGTTAGATTAAAAAATGTAAAGACAAATCAAACAACTGATATAAAAATTGATGGGATATTTATGGCAATCGGACATAAACCGAATACCGAGATTTTCAAAGATATGCTCGAAATGGATGAATCAGGTTACTTGAAAGTCAAAAACGGTTCAACATACACTAAAATAGAAGGTGTGTTTGCAGCCGGTGATGTTGCTGATAAAACTTATCGTCAAGCAGTTACCGCAGCAGGGATGGGCTGTATGGCAGCGATTGATGCAGAACGCTGGTTGGAGTCACAAGAATAGACCTATTTATGTAGGACGAAGCGTTAGCTTCGTCCAATAAATATTGCAATTGTAACTCGAAACTCCGTTTCGATAAACTGACTTAATTGCAGAGTTTAATTTCAACGATAGGCGAAACGGAGTTTCGCACTACATAAGTTCTCCTTTAAATGATTTCTGTATTAAACTCTGAAAAAGATTCTCCAATTCTATTGATTTGCCTGCCAACCACCGCAGGTGGGCTATTTTGTGGCTGGTAGGTCTAAACTCAGTTTCGACAACAGACTATTTTGCGAAACGGAGTTTCGCGTTACAGTAATTTCCCTCTAAACGCTCTCTGCATTAAACTCTGAAAGAGATTTTCTAACTCCTGCTCTGATTGTTTTTGTTTTTCTTTTAATGATTCTGTTTTATTTACTATTTCTGCAATTTGTTTTTGGACTGGGAGTGGTGGAATTGGAATTTCTATTCCGGTAATTTGTCCATCAGTTACTGCTGGGTAGCTTGCACCTTTAGCAAGTTTGAAAAGACGCTCAACAAAAAATGATTGATTAGTTATTTTAAAAAGAAATTCTGGAATAACAATTTTTGAATTCGATCTTAAAATGCAAAAACCAGTTGATGCAATGGGATTTGAAAAATTTTCTTTTACTAATGCAACAGCGTTTAAGTTAGGCCGAACGGTTGAAACCAGAATATCGTTGCACTTTACTAATTGCCTTGCTCTACTTGGTGCAGAACTACCCCGAATCTTTTTTATTTCAACAATTATTTTTCTTGAGTTGTCAATTGAAGAAATATCTATATAATCATATTCTTTCATTGGAAACTTCTGTGGATTTTCATTTTCAATCTTCAATATTAAATCTTCAATCTTCTTTTTCTCCCACCCTTTCGGATTCTTCACCGGATCGCCGAACTTTTCAATAAATACAGATTGCAGAAATTCATCTGTTAGTTTGTTTGCTTGTTGTCGTTTTTGTTTTGATTTGTCTGCCTGCTCTAATATTTCTGCAATTTGTTTTTGGATTGGGAGAGGTGGGAGCGGGATACACCAATCTTTAATTTGATCCGTACGAAGATTCTTAAATATAGCTCCAACTGCTTGAGACTTATTTTCTCTTTTTAGTAGCGTTAAGTAATGATATAAGTATTCATTATGAATAATTGCTTTGTCAAGCTTTCTTAAACCAACGAAACCGTCATGAATATATGCATCAATATTTAGTATGGCGGTTAGACCTGGATTACCACTAACGGCAATAACAATATCGCCGGCTTTCATTTCGCGGCTTTGTCTTGAGCCTTCTTTCGTCAAAAAATCAATTCTAGGGGTAACATACATTCCATCTCTTGTTAAATCAGCAACCATCAGTCTTGGGACATCTCCATCATAAAATCTCTTATCACTTTTTGGTCTTGGGCTGCTTCCACGAACAACATCACAAACCTCACCCAAAGATTTAACTTGCCACTTATGTTTATTTTTTTTCATAAAAATGTAATCACATTCTGCTTATCTGATCATATTAATTTATATGTGATACTGTTTATTTTTCTGCAATTGGGCTAATAAAATACTTTGAAAATAGCTAAAAATCGTTCTTATATAGGTAATAAGTCTATTTCAATACCTATTTAATGATTGAGACGAATCTAAAAAGGTCAAATTCATTAATCCCAGGTTCAATTTTGATAGAAATCTCAAACATTTTTCCTTCAAATATACCTTTTTTGAGTAGTCTCATGATTAAAATACTCATATAAAAAAGTTGAATTTTCGCTCATTTTAGAGACTATCATAATCACATCATCGTTTCGTGATCACGTTAATGTATACTTGATCATATTCTTTCCCATACAGCATCGCGTCCGGATTTTATACATTTAATTTTTCCTAAATCGCGTAATTCTGTCAGCGCTCTGTTTATTGTTGGGCGGCTTATACCCGGGCATGCTTTTTCAATATCTCCAAATTGAAACTGCTTGGGAAGATGATTTACGACATCAAAAACCATTTCCCTCTTGGCACCTTTCGTTGTTGTTATCACGCCAACTCGTCTTTCAAAATCCTTAAACGCTTTAAGTAAAATTCCAAGAAAATATTCCCACCATGGAATTAAATTATGTTTACCTTCGTGCCAATTTTGTGAGGATTTGTTTAGGACATCATAGTAACTGTCTTTGTTGTCTTCAATTAATTTTTCAAGACTGATAAACCTTCCAACCTCGTAACCTGATTTGTACAATAACAAAAGTGTTAGCAAACGTGACATTCTGCCGTTACCATCCTTAAAAGGATGAATGCAGAGAAAATCTAAAATATAAGCGGCAATTAATAGTAATGGTTCTACATTTGATTTATTGATTTCTGTCTCAAACAGTGTATGAAGCTTATCCATTGCTGAAGGAGTTTCAAACGCTGATAAAGGTTTAAATCTAACAACTTTACTTCCATCAGGATAAACTTCGGCTATTTCATTATCAGTAGTTTTCCACTTTCCACTCGGAATTGCAGTAAGTGCATAAATATCTCTGTGGAATTGTAAAACCACATTGGATGATACTGTAATGTGTTCATAGCTGGAATGGATTGTATTGAGTACGTTTCTGTAACCGGCAATTTCCTGTTCTGATCTGTTGGCGGGTATTGTTTTCTCGGCAGCAATAGCTTTAATTCTTTCTAATGGTGCTGATATGCCTTCAATTCTATTTGATGATTCAATGCTTTGAATAATTGCAGTCTGGCGAAGCGTATTCAAGAGCTGGGGAGATTGTTCTTTGAACAGATCTTGTTTGCCCTTGTACTCTCCAATCAATCTGATTGTCTGCAAGATATTGTGCGTAATCGGAATTGACTCGATATAATTGTTTTGGAACGATTTCATTATTTAGGATAACATTTTTTTAATTGAATTAATATTCTCAGCTATTTCTTTTTCCAAATTTAATACTTTATCCATTAGAACATCCGGCTTTTCATATTCAACTTTTTCATATTCAATTGGTTTATATCTGGAGATTGACAGATCGTACTTGTTTTCTCGAATATCTTTTACATTAACTATGATTGCCTTTTTGTAACTCGAAACTCCGTTTCGAGATTTTGTCGAATCGGAGATTCGACCTACATGCCAATGTTTAATAATATCCGGAATATCGTTCTTATCAGTTTTATTTCTTTTATCATCAAGCGTAAAACCATCCGCTTCCATATCGTAGAACCATACATTATCTGTAATTCCGCCTTTCTGAAAAACTACTACAGCAGTTGAAACGCCGGCATATGGTTTAAACACACCGGAAGGCATGGAGATAATTCCTTCCAGCTTGCACTTATCAATAAGAATTTTTCTTAGATCGATGTGAGCATTGCTTGTGCCGAACAAAACTCCATCGGGAACAATAACCGCGGCTCTGCCGCCGGTGACAAGCAGATCGTAGATCAGTTCAACAAAAAGAAGTTCTGTCTTTTTGGTTTTTGTTTTGAATCTCGGATTAACATCCGTTTCATCAATTGAACCCTTAAACGGCGGATTAGCAAGAGCAACATCATACAATTCTTTTTCGTTAT
>JAHJVF010000359.1 GCA_018828505.1 Bacteroidota bacterium
CTTTAGGGATGACATATGGCGAAGCCATGCCTTTGGCATAAAACCCTTATTTTGTTCTATAAACAATACAATTATTCTAATTTCTAATGAAAAATCTATTTGTTAAGTTGACGCCTATGCGACAAGTCGGGATAAAATTTTCGAATGAGTGAATCCCGACTTGTTATGACGAATAAGTGAATAGCCATTGAAATCCAAGTCGGGACGAATGAGTGAAGAACGATTGAAACTGATACTTCAAAAGTCTCGAAGACTTTTGAAGTTTAAGTATTGAAATCCAAGTCGGGACCGAATGAGAGCTTCAGTAAAAAACCCAACTTTTTGGGAATCCGGCAAAGCCGTCCATTGCTTATGCATCCCTTCGGGATCGGACATCCCTTTGCTTAATTGCAATTTTACACAAACTTGGAAATGAGACCTCTTTTCTAATTTACCAGGAGAAGTCTCTGCCTTAAATGTAATTTCTCAAGACGAATTAGTATATTTGGCCAAAGTATTTTTATATTTTGAAACTGGAAATAACATGAATGTAAAATCTAATATATCCTACTTGAGAACCGTTCTGCAGCCGGAAGTTTTAGATTACCTAAAAAGAGAATTATATGAATTACTAAAGGATCGGTTAAAGCAATTAATTCTTTTTGGTTCTTATGCACGGGGTAAATTTAACGATGAATCAGACGTGGATTTTCTATTAGTTACCTCAACCAAACTAACTACAGAAGAAAAAGAAAAAATAACTGAGATTGAATTAAATGTTTTATCCCAATACAAGTTATTTATCACTATAATTCCCGAATTAGAAGAGTTTGTAACTAATTATTCGTGGCTCCCCTTCTATAGAAATATTGAGAAAGAGGGAATTTTATTATATGGATGAGAATACTAAAGACTTAATAAAATATAGATTAACCAAAGCTGATGATGAATTGGAATTGGCCGTGCTGTGTATAGACTCAAATAAATTTTCTAAATCATTAAATTGTTCTTACTATGCGATATTTCATTCTACAAGGGCTTTATTAGCATTAGAAAAGAGAGACTTTAAAAAACATTCCGCCGTCATAGCTTATTTTATAAACAACTATATTCAAAAGGGAATCTTTCCGGCTGAATTAGGTAAAATAATTAAACCCAAATTTTCCATTAGGAAAATTTGCCCTACGGGCCGACAAGCATTAAGTTATTAGAAGTAAATGTTTTATCATAAAAACTAATCTCACTTAACCAGTATCAAATGTATACAATGCTTGTCGGGGTTAACCCCGATAGTAAAATGTTATGGCATAACATTTTACGTATCGGCCTTCGGCAAAAAGTTCATTCTTAATGAACTTTTTGGGTTAAATCTTCTGAAACCGATAGAAATAAAAGCGACTACCATGATTTTTATTTGGTTTCAAAGGAAGAAGCAATTATGCAGCTCGATAAAGCAAAATTTTTTGTAAATAAAATCACAGAATACTTAAAAAGTATTATTGGAACCAAGTTAGTAATACCTTATCAGTAAAATCTTGACCACAAATGGCAAAATATTTTTCGGTGCGGTTGTAACTCTTTAATTATTAGTAAGTTATAGACATGAAAATTTATTTCAACTTTTTGTTTTTGGTTCTGGCTTCAAGGTTGAAATTCTCGATAGAACATCTTCGTGGTTCTTTTGTGTTTTTTCTTCGCGGTTCTTCGTGTCCAAACGACCTTCAGATAAAAGATAATGTTATGACACGAAGTTACACGAAGGTATCACGAAGTTACACGAAGTCCAATGGGCAAGCTTTAGAGCAATTCAACCTTTTAATTATTAGTAAGTTATAGACATGAAAATTTATTTCAACTTTTTGTTTTTGGTTCTGGCTTGTCCAGGTTAGGAAGTAATTAATTTTGTTTTAATTCCGTAAATGAGATTTCTGGCGAAGCCACCCATTCGGGAAAAGTCTTGGAAACTTTTTGGGAATCCCTTCCTTCTGTTTAGATACTAACAACTCTTTGTGAAAAGTTGGGTTTTCCCACTCAGTCTATCAGCCGAAGCTTTAGCGTAGGCTGATAAAAATTTCGAATGAGTGAAGAACGATTGATCCCGACTCGTCGGGGCGAATGAGTGCAGAACAATAAACGAGTTGACAAATATCCCGATTGAGATTCAATCATTTATTCTTTCATACTTTGGATAAGGGATTTTATACGATTGAATGTTAAAATAGTGTGTAAATTTTAACGTCAATCTTTCATAGCGGAGCAAATAGAAAAAACCATAATGCAAATAGTAAAAAGATTTTTAAAACTTACAACTGTTTTCCGCAATTACATCCAAAGACTGCCACTGCGTCCGCCAACTGTCAAATAACTTTCTACAAGAGAGCTTCATCCTTGATCTCAAAAAACATCACTCACTAACTCAATTGACATTCCATCGCTTAATCAATATTTTTGAGTAAAATTTTTCTATGATTGAACAGTATATCCCGTTATTTCTTGCAATAATTGTTGCCATCCTTTTTTCGTTGTTCCTAATGAAGAGTTCTTCATGGTTCGGACCGCAAAGACCTAATTTATCTAAGCTCTCAACTTACGAAAGCGGCATGGAACCGATTAAAACCGCACGCGAAAGATTTCCGATTAAATACTACATGGTTGCGATGCTCTTTATTATTTTTGATATAGAAGTCGTTTTTCTCTATCCGTGGGCAGTAAATCTTAAGTCGCTGATGAATTCAATGGGAATATTTATAATCATAGAAATGATAGTATTTATTTTAATTCTTCTTGTCGGATATCTTTATATCCTAAAGAAAGGAGCCCTTAAATGGGACTAGAATCTGCATTAGGTGAAGGATTTGTAACGACTCAGATCGATGCACTAATTGGCTGGGCGAGAAAAAATTCACTCTGGCCGATGCCTCTTGGAATCTCATGCTGTGCGATTGAAATGATGGCTGCTGCCGATCCTCGATTCGATATTTCGCGATTCGGTTCGGAAGTGATGAGATTCTCTCCGCGGCAATCGGATCTGATGATCGTAGCTGGAACAGTTACCTTTAAAATGGCTAAAGTGGTCAGAAAAATTTATGATCAAATGCCCGACCCCAAATGGGTAATTTCGATGGGTGCGTGTGCTTCAAGCGGAGGAATGTTCAGATCGTATTCGGTTGTTCAAGGGATCGATCAATTCATTCCGGTAGATGTTTATGCAGCAGGCTGTCCTCCCCGTCCGGAAAATTTATTAGCTGCATTAATGGAGGTCCAAAAGAAAATCGGCAAATCAAGCGTACTCGAATTCCAGAATAAACCCATGATCGAACTTCCGGTATTGAATAAATGAGCCTGCTCTACCTGGCGGCCTGGCCTGCCGCAGGCCAGGTAGACAGGTCTAAAAAGTAGATAGTTAAGGAAAAATGTTTAGATCAGTCTCCGTCAGCCGACGGATGACTGATTGCTAAAAATAGAAACCAAAATTCACATAAAAGGACTTTTCACATAGTGATTCCTTTCTATCTGGCGGTAGACAGGCGGAATTAGATTCGGCTCATAAATGATTGAACTAATTGAAAAAAAACTGAGAGATCAATTTTCTGATTTCATTACAGAAGTAATTTATTTCAGAAACGAACAGACATTTATCGTTGATAAGAGTCAAATCGTAAATGTGCTTAGCTTTTTAAAAGATGATCCGGAGCTTTCATTTAATTTTTTAATTGATCTATGCGGTGTTGATCGTGCAAAGCGAAAAGATAGGTTCGAAGTCGTGTATCAGCTCTTCTCAATGAAAAATAAAACTCACCTCAGAATCAAATGCCGTGTGGATGAAAAAGATCTCACTATCGATTCTGTGAGCAAAGTATTCGGCACAGCAGACTGGCACGAGAGAGAAACCTACGATATGTTCGGTATAAAATTCAATAATCATCCCGATCTTCGCCGTATGTATATGCCTGAAGACTATGAATACTATCCCTTAAGAAAAGATTTTCCGCTCATGGGTATTCCAGGTTCAATTCCACTACCAAAAAAATGAAATGAAAACTACCAGCGAACAACAACTTCCAAAAAGTAAAATATTAGAATCACTCCTTTCAAA
>JAHJVF010000053.1 GCA_018828505.1 Bacteroidota bacterium
ATCAATTCGGTTCATGTTCTTTTCCAAGTTATGAATACGGAGCTGTAAATTCAATTGATAAGCCTACTCTAAAAAGTCCGAAGGATCCTTTGGAGTAGTTTGAATTATTTTGGAATTCAATTTTAAACGAAAAATAAAATATTTTTTCAACAATATTACCTTTTTAGATTCGGCTCATTGATGTGATGCAAATTTCGAAATTGAAAAGTTCGATTCTCCACTAATTCAAAAAATGAGGTTTTTTGAAGAAAAATCGAATAATTTCTGATTGACATTATTTAACACTATAACTATTATTGCAACAAAAAAAAAGAAGGTTACGTGAAAAAAATACTAACGGTAGTACTTTTTTTAGTTGCATTCATTAACATCTCGTTTGCAGGTGGATTTCAAATCAATGAGCACAGTGCAAGAGCCCAGGCTATGGGTGGTGCGTTTACTGCACATGCGTCAGATCCTTCTGCGATTTTCTTTAATCCGGCAGGATTGAGTTTCCAGAGTGGAACTAATGTTATGCTTGGAACTACTTTAATATTCCCGAAATCTGATTTTACCGGTCCCACACCATCAACCATAAAAACTAAAATGAGTTCGAATGTTTTCTATCCGTCAAACTTGTACATTACTCATGGGATGAATAACGGATTTGCTTTCGGATTGGGTGTTTACAATCATTACGGACTCGGAACCGAATGGCCCTCTAATTGGGCTGGAAAATCGCTCTCTGTTAAAACTGATTTGAAAACATATTTTATCAATCCATCAGTCTCCTATAAAATTAGTAATTCGTTTTCCATCGGTCTCGGTGTAAGCTATGTGTATGGAACAGTTGCATTCAAAAATATTTTTGACGTACCGGTAACCCCTTCGTTCATCTCAGTCGGAGTTCCGGATATTATAGTGGATTTGGAAGGAGCCGGCAGTGGATACAATTTCAATGCAGGATTATTGATGAAACCAACTGAGTATCTTTCAATCGGTTTTGCATATCGTCATTCAACTAAAATTGAGTTTAAAGGCGATGCGAAGTTTACAAATACAGCTCATCTGGCAGGATTATTCCCAAATGGACCTGGTAAAACTACTATCACATTACCATCTAATTTATTCGCAGGAGTAGCTTATGATTTTTCTAATAATTTCACTTTCGAAGCCGGACTTCAATTTATAGGGTGGAGTAGCTATGATGCATTGAATATAGATTTTGAAAATAACACGATTGCCTGGCCAGATATAAATTCGAGTAAAAAATGGAGTGATACCTATGCGGTAAGGTTAGGTGGTGAATATAGATTTGGGAGATATGCAATAAGAGGTGGTTATGTTTATGATAAAACTCCGCAACCTGATGAATCGGTAGAGCCGATGTTGCCTGATGCTGATAGAAATGTATTGTCCGTTGGATTTGGGTATGTTATTTCAAAATTGATTACATTGGATTTAGCTTATGAGATTGTCTTATTTAATGAAAGAACCGTGACTGCAAAGAATAATGTTTTTCCTGGCACATACAAGAGTACCGCTCATTTAGTAGGATTTAATTTTAGTTACAAATTCTAATTGATTCGTCTCATACATAGCGCGGTAAACCGCAATGGAAGATGTTTAATGCCTGCCCGCCGAAACGCAGTGTAGGCGGGGAAGATGGAAAATGGAGAAAATCAGTTTTAAATGTTTTGACCTGCCTGCAACAGGCAGGCATAAAAAACAAAAATATTGTTCACAATACTATAATAAATCAATAATTCATAAACCAATAATGGAGGTGTAATATGAATACTAGAAAGTTAGTCTCTAGTCTTCTGTTCTTTTTCATGATCGTATCTCTTTTTTCAATTACAAGCTGTACAAAGAGTGAAGACCCAGTATCGCCACCAGATACTTCTGTCCCGGCTACAATCTTTCCGTTAGTAGCCAATAGACAAATTGAGTATAACGGTTGGTTAACTCAGAACGATACAGAAACAAAAATCGCTCCTTCGGAAGCCGGATTTTATTCGAAATGGTTCATTCACGGAACTGTTCCGGTTAACGCAATTTTTCCAAATCCACCCTTCACAAATCTCAGCGGTTTTGCATCGTTGATCAGAGATACAACAAAAATTCCGGGGGTAGGAGTTGCGTCAAAATTTACGCCATTCTTAATACGATATGATTCCGCTAATGCCAGTTACGATTTCTTAACCAACATTGGATTCTTTTATAGAACTTTCAAAGTCTACACAACTGGAACCACAAATATAAAGGTAGACTCTCTGCGTTGGATTAAATTAGCTGATACCAAATCTGGCTTGAATAAAGAGTTTACAGCTTTTGACGAAACTTTTACGGGAGTTGTAGGTACCGCATCAGTTCAGGTAAGACTTCAAGTTCTTGGAAATTTTGAAGCAAAGGAGACAATTACTGTAGGTACAACCAGCTATGAAACATACAGATTGGTTGCGAAAAGAAAAGTCTTTATCGGTACAACTCTTGCGGCAGAAGGATTAACAGCGAAATTGTGGCTGGTTAACAATGTCGGTCCAATACAAATTCTTTTAATTGGCGATGCCGAATCACACGGTAAATTCCAAAAGATGACAGCAAAGAATTTCTAGATCGGTATTGGATTGTTCAAAAATTATTAATTAATTAAGCGAGCTTCAAAAACATTTGGAGCTCGCGATTGATTTTTAATAGCTGAATCGCAAGCAATCTACTTTATTTCGGGAGGGAAATAATAATTAATAAAGGAGTTACAGGCGTGAATTATTTATCAAAAAAAATTTTTATTACGATTATCCTCGGCTCAATGCTGCTTATTACTTCCGCAAGTTATTCTCAAAACAATACTGGATCGATTACCGGAGTTGTGAAAGACGCTTCTACAAATGTGTTAATTTCATACGTTAATGTTCGTCTTAGTGATACTCCTTATGGAGCTGCTACAAATATCAAAGGAGAATATTCAATTGTTAATGTCCCAACAGGGAAATACAGACTTATTGCCTCTTCAGTTGGATATCAAAGTTTTGAAACAGGTATCGAAATAGTCGAGAATAAACAAACGCGGTTTAATATTTCAATCAAACCAACCGCATTCGAAGTTGGGGAAGTTTATGTTTATGGTGCATCTCTTCGACGAGAGAGACTTACCGAGGCACCCTCGGCCATAACAGTAATTGAAGCGAAAGAGATTGCCAGGTACTCTGGTCATGGTCAGCTCGCCAAGCTTCTGGAAATGGAAGCCGGAGTAAATATAGTCCAGAGTGGGCTCTATGATTTTAATATCACAACACGCGGATTCAATAGCTCGCTCAATAGACGATTGTTGATTCTTCTCGATGGCAGGGATCTTGGAACCGCATTTTTAGGCGCAACAGAATGGAACGGTCTTTCCATACCACTTGAAGAACTTGGGCGAATTGAACTGGTTAGAGGACCAGGCTCTGCACTTTACGGTGCGAACGCTTATAGCGGAGTTATTAATATATCTTCAATTCCTCCAAAACAAGCATTGGGTACGAGAGTAAATCTCGGAGTAGGAGAGCTTAGTGCATATCGAGCAGATGTTCGTCATGCCGGGACTTTTGGTTCGTCAAGTTACAGAGTGAATTTAGGCTTTTACCAAGGGAAAACTTTCAGCAAAATCCGAAAGGGAAGACAGTTCGAATATGCCGGGCTCGATCCAATTTTCAATGATGAAGTACTAGAATTAAATTTAGATCCGGTTCGTTCAATTTTTGGTTCAGTTCGCTTTGATCATGAATTTCAAAGTTCAGGAGGATTTACAGTAGAAGGAGGGATGACTCAGATTGAAAATGAAGTGATTGTAACCGGTATTGGAAGAGTACAGGTAGAGAAAGCTGCACGCCCATGGGCTAGGCTTAATTTTAACAAATCCGGGTTTAATGTTTTGATCTGGGCAAATGGAAGATACAACGTTGAGTCTGAGCAATCACTCGCAACGGGTTTACCTCTCACTCAAGATGCCCTGATTACTCATGGTGAAGTACAGTACAGTTTTTCAACCCTAGAGGACAAATTGTTTATTGTAACCGGAATATCGCAAAGATTCTTAAGCATCGATACAAAGGGCTCCTTAATGTTAAATGCCCGTGATGATAATATGAGTGGAATATTTGCTCAGGCAGAATATAAATTTACTGATAATTTTAAGGGAGTGGTCGCCGCACGATGGGATAGAAGCACACTTTATCCGGGTCAATACTCTCCTAAAGCAGCATTAGTTTGGACGCCTATCAACGGGCATACATTTAGAGCGACAATAAACAAAGCATTTCAGGCACCAAACTATTCAGAACAGTATCTGAGAGTGCTTCATCCAACAAGAGCAGTTGCTTATTTCGGTAATTTCTCTCTAGTGCCGGAAGAAATTTTAGGATATGAAATAGGTTATAAAGGAATTATCGATAATAAACTGTTTCTGACTTTGGATGGATATTACAACGAAATGAAGGAATTTATTACAGACTTAGGACCCGGTCTGAACCCTCTATACCCAGGACCAGTTTATTTCCCAGATGAAAACAAATCTCGAAATATTTGGTCATATACCAATGCTGGAAAAGTTAACGAAGCAGGGGCAGAATTTAGTTTTCATTATTACTTAAACGACTCATGGCTTTTTGAAGGGAATGCAACTTATTTTACATTTGAAGTAGCTGAACGGCATCCTAACGATGTTCTTCTGCCAAATGCACCCAAATACAAAGGAAACGTTGGATTAACTTTTATTCATCCGGCAGGGCACGAGGTTTCATTAAGGATGAAATATGTTCCAGCCTTTCCATGGGCTGCTGGAATTTTTAGAGGTGAGATTTATAATTATACTCTTCTAAATTTTTTCGGAACTTATAAAATCTCGAACATGGTGAGTGTAAATGTGAATGTATCCAATTTGCTTGACAAGAAGCATTATGAAATTTTCGGGGGATCGATCTTAAGTAGAAGAGCGATGTTAACTATCAACATTTCATTCTAACCATTTATTATAATTTATCTCGTCATCCGCACAAAAGGATGACGAGATAATCATAAATGCGGCTCAGTTACTCTACACACCTTATTTATTCAGTACCATCTTTCTCGTCTGGACGAAATCTCCAGCTCGCAATTGATAGAAATAAACTCCACTCGATAAAACCTGTCCCGACCTGTCGGGATTACTTGCATCGAATATGACTTGATAATTTCCAGAGTGCTGTTCTTCATTTATGATTGTTGAAATTTCCTGTCCAAGCAAATCATAAATTTTTAAATTAACAAAGCCGTGTTTCGCGATTTGGTAACTTATTGTCGTTTTAGGATTAAATGGATTTGGATAGTTTTGGTACAGTGCAAATTGTGCCGGGATTGAATTAATTTCAGACTCAACACTCGTCAGCAACCCGGCTTCGGGTGTTGGCAGTTTAACAGTTGAATAAATATGAAATTCTCCGGGTTGAAGATTCATCGTCATCGCTGTATTCACTACATTAATACTATCGCCGCTGAAGTAATCGTACCACCAGCCGGTGTTTTGAAAATTGGGAGTTGCAGATTTTTGAATGACATCAAAATTTCCAATGATCGCTACATTCATTGACGAGTGATTGAGCCACATTCTTTTAACGGAACCTGAAAAGTCTAATGTGAAATTATTCGTTCTAAACACATCGAACTCTTTTTTAATTTTGATTAGAGTGGCAAAAGTTTTATATAATTTTCTTCTGTTTGTATCTTCAAAGTAATTCCAGCGGATTGGTTTATTACCGGTTCGGCCGTTAAAATCAATATTTACATCATAGCCGAGCTCACCGAACTGCCAGATCAATTTCGGGCCCGGGATTGTGAAGAAGAATGCTCCAGCAAGTTTTATTCGTTCTAATGCAGTAGCAAGATTTTTAATATTATATGTCCCGCTTGAGTTACCGTATAATAAATTTTTATACATTAATCTTTCTTCATCGTGACTTTCCATATAAGAAATTAGATGCGGCTTGGTGAATCCATGAGCTTTATACGAAGCACGGGAAAAATCCGATTTTCCACCGTCATGCCAGCCCATAGTTGCTTCATTGTAATTGTAATTCAGGTTTCCCCAAAGAAGCATACCGTAGTTTGAAAGCACGATCTCCTCTGCATCAACAGCAAAATGTTCCAGTATAACATAGGCGGTTGAATCCGTCAGCCAGATTTTATCAGCCATTCTTTTTAAAAGAGCAATTCGTGATGCGTCGTACTGTCCCCACAATCCTACATCACCACCGGAATTAACTTGTGTGAATCCTTTAGAAAGATCGAATCTGAATCCATCCACTTTGTATTCTGTGAGCCAAAATTTACATACGCGATCGACGTAATCTTTTGTTGCCTGACTTTCGTGATTGAAATCGTATCCAACATTGTAAGGATGTTTTGCAACCGGATTGAACCAGGGTGAATTTGCAGCGGGTCTATCATTTGCTGAATCCCAATAAAGTCTGACAAGAGAGGACTGACCAAAAGCATGATTGAGTACCATATCCAATAAGACAACAAATCCCATTTCATGAGCTTTGTCTATGAATTTTTTTAAATCATTTTTCGGCCCATAATATTTATCAGGGGCAAGGTGGAAAGAAAGGTTATAACCCCAGCTTTCGTTTCCTTCGAACTCCATCACCGGCATCAATTCGATTGCATTGATACCGAGAGTTTTCAGGTAGTTCAGAGTGTCAGATAATGTTTTATAATCGTGGTTAGTTAAAAAATCTCGAATGAGAAGTTCATAGATCACCAAATCACTTTTTTGCGGTTTCTGAAATGTTGCGGTCTGCCATGAATATGGAGCCTGATCAGTTTGCAGCACAGAGGCAATATGAAATGTTTTTCCAAACGGATATTCAATTAAATTTGGATAAGTCGTGCTTGAAATATATCTATCATTCCATGGATCGCTCAATTTTTCAGCATAAGGATCAGCAATCTTTAAAGTACCATCAACAAAATATTGATAAATATATTCTTTCTGTGGAGTGAGATTAGTTAATTCGAGCCAGTAACGGTTCCCATCCGGAGTTCTTTTCATATATTGATTCGGATCAACTTCCCAATTATTAAAATCGCCAACAACGTAAATGTAATTTTTATATGGTGCATAGAAAACAAGAGTAACGGAAGTAGTGCTTGTATAATTAATTCCATCGACTGTATTTGCTGGTTGAGCTGCAGTCGTGACAGGGGATCTCGCAACAAAATAAATCGAGTCGGATTTAAGACTTCCACCGGTTCCCGTTGCAACGGCTTTGATTCTTTTCTTTCCGTACTCTGTTGCTTTAACATGTTTTGTAATTGTGAAGCTGTCTGTCGACGCAATCAATGATCCGTCGAGATAGAGGGAAAGATTTGTTGATTGTGCGGAGCGGACAACAACTTGAACACTATCATTTAAGTTGAGCATTACAGGTATTTGTGTTGGTGATTGAAAACCAACGTTCAAGCCCGGCTGTGATATTGGCAGAAAGATATCGCTGCCGTCAGTATCTCTGCCGACCTTTGAGCCATCTGTGTTTCGGAAAACGAATGCAAGACTCTGGATCGTTTCACTTGAAGGTACACCGTAATATGTCGGAATGTTGATTATAATTCTCCAAATATTATTTCCCAAATAACTAGGAGGGGAAGGTTGATTTGCAGGCGAGCCCCAAATTGTTTTAACATATTTCCAGTCGTTCGGGTTTTTACTCAGATTTGTGATTACACCTGTATGTACATAAACCGGAAAAACTCCGACTAATGCACCATTCCCTTTTGAAACGTCATAATCGATCGTTATTACATCATCACGAGTTGCAAAGAATGGAGACCATGTTAAAATCTGTGATGATAAAACTTCAAACGTGAGAAAAAGTGTAAGAACAATTAATCTAATTTTCATTTGTGAACCTTCGCTTAATTCTAATTTTTATTTACTTTCAATTCTTGTAACTATTCAGCACGGATGATTTTTTGCCACTAAGGCGGCCGAGTAGGTCGAGGGGAGTTTCACCCCTCAACCTCTCACAGAA
>JAHJVF010000360.1 GCA_018828505.1 Bacteroidota bacterium
ATATTTATGGCAGGGAGTATGGGGTTCGCATTAAACAATACACGAGCAGTGATTGAAGGATTGGTAAATAAAAAAAGTGAATTTGTAAGGACTCCTAAGTATCAGGTCGTCGATAAAAAGGATACATGGACAAAAAAGAAATATGCCACTAAAAAAATAAGCCTTGCTGTTATTTTTGAAGTTCTTTTTGCTTTATGGATGTTATTTGGAATTGGGTTAGCCGCTTATTACGTTGAGATAGCTGCAATTCCATTTATGGCGATGTATTGTATGGGTTATTCAATTATCTCCGTATTGTCAATTAGACATGCATTAGCAAGCAAGCCAGCCTGATGAAAGTCTCTTACGAACTCGATCTTAACCGAATTGAAGAGCTAATATATATCAATCCGGAATCACCTCTCTTTGCTAATCAGTCCGAATTACTCGCTATGAAGGGGAAGGTTGATGAAGCGATAAAAATTTGTGAAAGTGGTTTACAAAAGCATCGTTTTTATGTTTCAGGATATGTGACACTCGCAAAATTGTATCACATGAAAAGGGATTATAAAAATTCCTTTATCGCATTGAAAAATGCTTTGACTGTTTCTCCAAATTGTCCTTCAGCAATTGAATGTCTCGTTACTTGGAAGAGTGAACTTGAAGAAGTCAATAAATCGAGTGATCACACTGAACAGAATAAATATATGATTCGTAAAGAGAAATTTCTGAACTCCGCCCCCCACTTAATTGACAAAATAGAAATCGATAACAGAGTTGAAATTAATAATGAGCTTGAACAAATTATCGAGAAATTCGAAAAGTCAGACTCGCTTATTATAAAAGCTGATCCTAACTTTAATGCAGTTTATGAACCACCTCAGAAAAAGGAAACAATTGCAACCGAAACACTTTATGCAATTTATATAAGCCAGGGTTTGTACAAAGAAGCAGTGAGTGTTCTTAAAAGATTAATAGAAAAAAATCCTGCAAAAAGGGGTGAATACACTTCAAAAATCAAAGCCATTACACAGAAGATCGAGTCCTTAAAACTTAAATAATTAAATCCGTTAAAAACGGTTAGTGATTTTGAGAGATCATAAAAGAATCGATAATTCAATATTCAATCTTTCGACAAAAAATCTTGCTATCGAACTTCTTGGCAAACTATTAGTAAGAAAAATCGGTCAAAAACATTTGATTGGAAAAATCGTTGAAACGGAAGCGTATCTCGACAAAAATGATCTAGCTTCTCATTCTGCAGTTGGCAAAACAGCGAGGAATGAAGTAATGTTTGGAGAGGCAGGCTTAGCTTATGTATATTTCACATATGGAATGCATTATTGTTTTAATGTTGTGACAGGTGAAAGCGGAAAAGGATCTGCAGTGCTGATTAGAGCAGTTGAGCCGATTGCCGGTATTAATATTATGCAAAAGAACCGCAGAAGAAATAATTTTACGAATCTCACAAATGGCCCCGCCAAATTGTGTCAAGCTTTTAGTATTGATAAATCGCTAAATGGTTTAGACCTGCGAAAATCAAAAATTTTATACTTGGCAAATTCACTTGAAGAAAAGTTTTTAATCGCAAAAACTTCAAGAATTGGTATTAAGAAATCTCCAGAAAAATTATTACGTTTTTATATTAAAGAGAATAAATTTGTATCAAAATCGTAGAGCAGCAATTTGAAAATTCTTATCGTAAGAACAGACCGCATCGGAGATACAATTCTCACACTTCCATTGGCTGTTTACCTTAAAAAGAAATTTAATGATGCTGAGATAATTTTTCTTTGCAGAAGCTATACAAAGGAAATCATTCAGCTCTGCGGTTCAGTTGATAAAATTATCGCAATTGATGACCAAAACTTTTTTGACACGATTAGCTTATTGATGAAAGAAAAAATTGACGTGGGTATTCATGTAAATCCGAAATTTATGTCAGCATTACTCCTCTGGCTTGCTGGAGTAAAACAAAACGTTGGAACTAAGTATAGAGCTTATTCAATTTTATTCAATCGCAGGGTTCCTCTCCATCGGAAATTCAATACCAAACATGAATTGGAATATAATTTTGATCTGTTATCCGGGATTGATTTGGAGACGAAGATTGATCTGCATGATGTTGACTTCGGTATACGAGCTGATGAGAATAGTAAACAACTGACTCGAACTAAACTCGAGAGTGAGGGAATAGATTTCACCCAAAAGATCATTATTTTACACATTGGAAGCGGTGGCTCGGCAATTGACTGGAATAAGAAAAATTTTTTTGAATTAGCTGAAATGATTTCGAAGAATTACAACTGCAACATAATTCTAACAGGTTCAAGTGAAGAATCCGAAATGCTGAAAGATATGTTTAGAGGATTTAAAAGCAAAATCTTCAATCTTGCCGGAACATTAAATTTAAAGGATATGTTCAATCTCTTAACTATGTCCGAGCTTTATATCGGAAATTCAACCGGACCCACACATCTTGCAGCAGTAGCGGGAACAAATGTAATTGCATTCTATCCCAAAATTCCATCCTGCTCGGTTTTGAGATGGGGACCTGTTACAAAAAGGAGATTTATCTTCGAACCAAGAATCGATTGCAAAGATTGCAATGAAAATCAATGTAAGGAGTTAAATTGTATGGATTCTATCAGCGTTCAGGAAGTTTTTGAAAAGGTTGAAACATTTTTAGTATAATTGTGAGAGAATTATGAAAATTAAAATTTTAATATTGTTTGCGGCTCTGTTTTTCGTTGCATTTACCTCAGCGGATGAATTTAGAAAAGTAGAAAACAAAGCTTTCGGGTTAGGAGAAAAATTAACGTACAATGTGAACTACAGTTTTGCAACAGTTGGTATTGCTTCTTTTTCAATCCCCGAGATAAAAACATTTAGCAAACGAAAATGTTACAGAATAAAATTTCAAGTGAGTACCGTTCCGAGCTTTGACCTCTTTTTTAAAGTTAGAGATCTATATGAAACATATTTAGATGTTGAAGGGATATTCCACTGGAGATTTGAGCAGCACATTCGCGAAGGAAAGTTTTCAAGAGATTTCAGTGCCTTTTTCGATCAGAGAAAAAACAAAGCGAAAACCACCGAAGGTGAATATGATATCCCGAAGTATGTACTCGATATAGTTTCAGCATTTTATTATGTGCGGACTATGGATCTCGGTAAAATGAAAAAGGGAGAAAGATTTAATCTTAAGAATTTCTATAGAGATAAAACCCATGATCTCGATGTCATTTATCATGGAAAAGAAACTATAGAAGTTCCTGCGGGAAAGTTCGATTGTATTATCGTTGAACCTCTTGTTCGTGAAGGGGGATTGTTCAAGCACGAAGGAAATATTTTAATTTGGTTAACTAATGACGAAGCGAAAATCCCCGTTAAGGTCAGAACAAAAATTATTATCGGTTACGTTGAAAGTGAATTAACAAATTATGAGAATGTAAAAGCTCCACTTAAAGCAAAGCGATAAAATGTCAAAATATAAAACTGCTGATCTGTCTAAGATCAAAACCTATTCTATCAAAAAGAGAAAAAGTAAAGTTGATATCAATTCATTGGCACAAGTATTTGATCCTAAATCAAGCAACGTTAAACATTTTCTCTCAAGTCTGCCAAAGTTTTTAGCGGTTAATGAATTGCACGAATTTTCTGATGCTATTGTAAAGGCAAAGAAGAGAAGCAAACCGGTCGTGTTTATGCTTGGTGCACATGTTATTAAAGTCGGTCTCAGTCCGTTAATAATAGATTTAATGAAGAAGAAATATGTAACCGCATTTGCATTGAACAGTGCCGCAGCTATTCATGATATTGAATTATCACTCTTCGGCAAAACTTCTGAAGATGTTGCTGCCGGGATCACAGACGGTTCTTTCGGGATGGCAAGAGAGACCGGAGATTTTATCAACTCGACTCTCGGTAAATATCAGTTTGCGAATGTCGGTTATGGTGAAGCATTAGCGATTGAATTGAAAGCACAAAAAGCGAAGTACTTAAAGCACAGCATTCTATTTAATGCATATAAACTGAATCTTCCGATTACTGTTCATGCAGCAATAGGTACCGATATCACACATCAACAGCCGAATGTTAACGGTGCCGCAATTGGAGAGCTAAGCTATTTTGATTTTAAAATATTGTGTGAAGTAATTTCAAAACTCGGTAATGGCGGTGTCGTCGCTAATATCGGTTCGAACGTTATTATGCCTGAAGTTTTTCTTAAGACATTGACTGTTTCTAGGAATCTTGGAAATAATGTGTTCAATTTTACAACTGCGAATTTTGATTTCATCCAGCACTATCGACCGCGGGTGAATGTCGTTCAAAGACCAACTCAAGATGGCGGCAAAGGTTTTCAGTTCACTGGTCATCATGAGATAATG
>JAHJVF010000361.1 GCA_018828505.1 Bacteroidota bacterium
ATGTGCGTACCTGCCCGCCCTGTTGAGATGAGAGAGGCAGGCGGGAGTGTAGAACGTGGACTCCAAAGACGACAATTAAATAAAGATGATATTCCCGTAATCAATCCGTTAGCTAACGGAAGATGAAATGAGTTATAAAAAAGGTCATCAATACATAACAGTCATCAGTGATAGCAAGGGAGGTCGTGTATTAGAAGTTGGAAAAGACAGAACATTATCAGCAACTGAAGAATTACTTGAAAAAACCTTTACAAATCAACAATTAGATGAGATGAAAGTCCGCCTTTGGCGGATTATGGAAATATTTTAAAAGCAGACAACAGAACAAGCTTCGGCATTTTTTGCCTGCCTGGCCGTCAGGCAGGATAGTTGGTATGAAAACGTTGTTAAATCCAACTTGCCTGCTGCAAGCAGGTATAGAGCCGATGAAGAAAATAGCAAAGACATTAAAGAACTATAAAAATGGAATCGTTAACATCATCAAGTACCGGGTTACTAATTAGTCAGTTGACTAACTGATGCAAGAGCAGAACAGTTTAACGGATCGATTCAAAAGTTAAATCATATCGCACATGGTTATAGGAACTTTGATAACTTAAGATATGCTGTTTTATTCTTTACTGGAAAACTTGAACTGTTTTCACATAATTAACGGTAGAACCAAAACGGTTGAAGCTTCAAAAATTTTTCTTCAAATGCCATTTCACGAAACAATTCATACGTTCACATCCGTTGTTAGACAAATTTCAACGAACCTTTCACAACCAATATTTTAAGTTCTCCAAAATATCTTCTTCTTTGTACAGAGGGAGACAAAAAGTGCGAGAAGTAGTGTGATAATAAATCCTTTCAAAAATCCAAGCCAGGGTGAAACTGCCATCCAATCTAATAACTGCGTTGCCGATGTAACAGCCAATAGCGGAATAATGAAATTGTTTATTCCTGCATACGCTATCATCGGGTTCTGTCCGTTATCGATTAATAGCTGAACCCATTTACGTTTCTTGAAGACATCGATTATTATGGAAAAGAAGATGTACGTACAAATTGCCAATCCGGATGTTATGAAATAATAACTCATTGTTGCTTTATCTTTTTTAATTCCGCCTTCGTAAGGTTCGAAAGTCAGTCCTAAAATCAGCCAGAATGCCGCCCAAGTGAAAAGTCCTTTGTACAACTTTTCTGTTTCGTTTAATGGCTTTGACATTAACCAGAAGCTAATTCCACATAAGATGATTGTGAGGATCGTCGTTTCGACAATCCATCGTGCATATAATCCAATCAACATCTCTAGAATGAAGATGAACATCAATATTGCGAAAGTTATTGTTCGCCAATTTTCCCGGTGAGATTCGGATAGTTCTGATTTTTGTTTCATCCAATTTAAAATCATATCTCCGGCAATCATACCGGGAATGACAATGAAAAGGTACTGCAAGTAGTAAAGCTTGTACATCCATGGGATTGGAGAAAAATTCCACAAATCCGTTACCCAGCCGCCTAATTGTTCGGGCATATTTGATAATCGAAAGCCAATTAAAATTCCGAACAACCCTATACGGAAAAGCAAATTCTTACGGGTGAATAGCCAGACAAATGATCCGAAGACTGCCATGTTTGTTAAAACAATAATTATGATATCGCTTCTGTAAAGAGAGAATCCTGAACCGTCAGGATATTGAAGCAAAGCGAGAATTAAAACGGCGCCAATCCATCCCATAGTTTTCAATCCTATCCTCATCCATAAATTCCAATTTTCGGGAAGACGGATTAAAATCGGAAAGAGTAAAAAGAAGGCAAGAAGACTCAAAAGCCAAATTTCAGTCGTTGGAGTTTTACTGATCACATACGGACGAATTGCTTGAACATAGAGAGCAAAAAATCCGAGGAGAAAACCTCGCTCTAAAATTCCAAGAGAAATTTTCCATTGCGGAATTCCTTTCTCCAATCTTCTACTCAATGCTAAGGTGAATGCCGCCCCCATCGCAAAAAGGAAGAAAGGGAAAACCAGATCGACCCATGTAATTCCGGGCAAAGTCGAAATCCATTTATGTTCCGGTGGCGGTACTTGTGCATGATACATCCATGCCGGCAATACGTTTGTGTGAAAAGGAATTTGTCCGGAAAGAAGCATTGTAAGAATTGCGAATCCTCTAAGGGCATCTAAAGCTAACGCTCTTTGTGGACTTAAAGACTTTTGATTGAAATTTTCTGATGACATATTTTTTATCCTATCCTACTTAAAGGGGTTCTACCGTTAATTGTGTAAAAAGTTATTAAATTTAAGTCATGGAAACAACAGAATTTATAACCGAGCTATTACAATTACCACCTGAATGGGAGGTAAATGAAATTAACTTCACTGAAGAGAGTGCTCGAATGAGTCCCTTCGGTAAAAGCCAGAAAAAGGAAGTTCACATTAGTCAGTTGACTAACTGATTTATATTCGTTATCCGTCAGCTGACGGACTAAAGGCAACCCATAACCAGACAAAGGTCTGAAGATAAACAGGAGAATTGCTTCACTTGTGTCCAAAATATTTTTAAGTTCATAGAAAAAGGCTAAAAACAACTCGTTTAGGACAGATTTTAATCCAAATCCAAAGTAATCCCCATATCATTAGTAAAATGTGCAAAATGCTGTCCAAGACATTCTGAATAAATTTATTTTGGACAGATGTGGAATTGCTTGATATTAGCTACGAAAAAGTTAACCGAATAATGTGCGTACCTGCCCGCCCTGTTGAGATGAGAGAGGCAGGCGGGAGTGTAGAACG
>JAHJVF010000362.1 GCA_018828505.1 Bacteroidota bacterium
GTTTTCGAGTATCCCGACCGAGACCAATTCGAGATGTGGGTCGGGATGTATCGAGAAAACCATGAAAAATTTTGTTGTTGTAGCATCTCCAAAGGATCCTTCGGAATTCTTGTTATTTACTTGGTTTTGCGTAACTTCAGTAACTAATAAGAATTATGCAACTCGACCAGGACACGCCAAAAATAATAAATTCTAAATTCGCACCTGCCTGATGGCCGAATTCGTGTTATACCTTTAAAAATATAATTTATAAATCCTCTACGAGGATTAATCCTTGTATGGGTTACTTTATCTACAATAATAAGATCTCTACGAGGTCAAATTTTTTAAAATCCTCCGAGCAGGGTATTGCAAATTTGAAATTAACTGTCATTCCCGCCCGCCTGCCTCACGTGGTCAGAATGGGCGGGCAGGCCAGCCAACATCTATTGCACGAGGCGGGCCTGCCACAAGATAGCTATGTAGTGGCAGGCTGGTCGATGAGCGGAGTTAATAACCCGCCGTGGCGGGTCGTTTTAAGACTTCTCCCCAGATGAACCTGTTTGCCGGCAAGCAAGATCGGGGTCGAAGTGATATTTCTATTAACCTCCGAAGGCAAATTGTCCGTCAATTGACGGATTAGAGGTGACACAAATAGAGTTACGCAATAGCCTGGGTAGGCAGGGACGCAATAAGCTCTAAGATTAGGGCACCTCTAAAAACTATTATTTTTCTCGGTGACTTATATTTTATTGTCGTAAGAAATGACATCCGCCTCCGTTAGCTAACGGATGGCGGATGTCATTTCTTAATTGGGCTATCCGAAGGTCGAATGACTCCTTTGGAAAAGCCCTTGATGTGAGCGGCTTTTCAATAACCCCATCCGTCAGCTGACGGATGGGGTTACAAAAACAAACCTGCCACGACCCGCCGTGGCGGGCTAATCTCTGCGGACTTTAGTCCTTTATTCAAGTTTTTAGAGATGCCCTATACATACAAGGATAAATTGGGTTGGAAATGTGAATAGACTAAACTACCTACGCTCCTGCGGAGCTTCGGTAGTTGAAACTATTGATACGATTTCAAATTGTTAAGATTTATACTTCTGCTGAAATGTGTTAGCTACTTTTACAAAACTCTCAATAAGATGCTGTGATATTATCGTTAAAACTGACTACGCTCCTGCGGAGCTTCGTCAGTTGAAACTACTGATACGATTTCAAATTGTTAAGATTTATACTCTGCTGAAATGTGAAAACATCTTTAATTCCAAACTCTCTATACGATTCTGTGATCTTATTGTTAATACTGCAATCGATATTACCTCATTTGTCAGTGAATAATTCCGTCGCGTGGCTCACCTGAAAGAATTTAAACATTTTAATTTGGGAGAATATTATTTAAAGGTAATTAGGTTACGCACAATAATTCCCGTATGTTGGTATCCGTAAGGCAGTAACTTTAGAAATAAACCCGTTTTAAGCGGGTAAATGCAGAAGCAATTAAAAACTTCCTCTTAGATTTTAGAGCCCTGTCAAAAATATCAATCAATTAATTACATTAGGAGCATCTGTTATGACAGAGCGAAAACAAGGATCTGTTAAATGGTTTAACAGCGCAAAAGGATTTGGTTTTATTCAACAAGCAAGCGGCGATGATGTATTTGTACATTTTAAGTCGATTATTGGAGACGGCTTCAAATCTTTAGAAGAAAATGATAAAGTTGAGTATTCGGTCACCGAAGGTACAAAAGGCCCTCAGGCGTCTGAAGTTAGACTGATCAGTTAAAAACAATTTATTCCTATATTCAATCCCGGTAATCGCCGGGATTTTAATTCGAATTCATTTTACTTCATAATTTTTTCTCTTGCTCTTTTCAGCTTACTAAATTTCAAGCATAATTGCACTATTACTCGATTGTAATGTGTCCTTTTTCTCACCGGAAAACCAATTTGAGCGTGATTAATATTGTATATTGTCTCCAATTTCATTTCGCACCAAAATGATTTTTAGTTTTGAATTAGTGCGGCGAATGGATTCCATCTAAATTGTACCAACGAAAGGACAGAAGGATATAGATACGGAATACACGGTTGACTACATACGGGACACAAAAATTGTCGGCGTCAAAATGAAGGAAAGATTAAACTTTCAGATTGCGGAACAGTCTTCAAGGGAAGCTGTAAAAGTTGCCCATTGAAATGAGTGTACAAAATTTTTATTGTGGGGAGGACATATATGGACGAGCGGTTATTATGTAAATACTTTAGGCCAATGTGGAAACGAAAAAGGGATAAGGTAATACGTTGGCATTGTTAAGTAAGTATAGTTTTCTTAGTGTTTCTTGGTGTCTTAGTGTCTTAGTGGCAATAGTTTTTAGCCACAAAGGCACGAAGACACAAAGGTTCACAAAGATTAAAAATATTGATTGCTATACTAAATTAACAATGCCCTTTTTTTATAATAAAAATGGATATTAATCTTGGAACACATCATTACTAATTCATCGATAAACCGGATTGCCTTCATTGGGAATTATTTGCCGCGACAGTGCGGCATAGCAACGTTTACTACCGATTTGTGCGAATCTATCGCAGAAGAGTATTCCGGAACATCATGCATTGCTCTGCCTGTCAACGATAATGCTGCGGGTTATGCCTATCCCGCCCGTGTCCGGTTTGAATTAACTGAGAAGGATATTGAATCTTATACGCGTGCCGCCGACTTTCTAAATATTAACAATGTTAACCTGGTATCCCTGCAATTTGAATACGGCATCTTTGGCGGAAAGGCAGGGGGGCACATCATTGCTCTTCTACGCGAACTGCGAATGCCAATCGTTACGACATTACATACTATTCTGCACGACCCCGATCCCGATCAACGCCGTGTATTGGAAGAAGTCGCTGCACTATCCGACAGATTGGTAGTAATGAGCGAACGCGGCTCTGAATTTTTGCAAGAAGTATATCATATAGCGCCCGATAAAATTGACATGATTCCGCACGGCATCCCGGACGTGCCGTTTGTAGATCCAAGTTTTAACAAAGATTTGTTTGGTGTTGAGGGCAAAATCGTTTTACTAAGTTTCGGTTTGCTTTCGGCAAACAAAGGAATCGAAACCGTTATATCTGCGCTACCAGCAATTAGGGGTCGCTATCCCGAAATCGTTTATATCGTCGTTGGTGCGACCCATCCTCATGTTATTCAACAAGAAGGTGAAACCTACCGCCTGTCTTTGCAATGGCTGGCTCAACAGAAGGGTGTGGAAAGTAATGTTATCTTTTACAACCGTTTTGTTAGTTCTGAAGAACTTGTTGAGTTCATAAGTGCTGCAGATATTTATATTACACCTTATCTCAACGAGGCACAGATAACATCCGGAACTTTGGCTTATACATTAGGAGCGGGTAAAGCAGTTATTTCTACACCATATTGGTATGCGCAAGAGGTTCTTTCGGACGGACGGGGTGTGCTGGTTCCATTCCGCGATCCTGCAGCTTTGGCTGAGCAAGTAATCAACTTATTGGAAAACGAAGCAGAACGGCATGCAATGCGCAAGCGTGCTTATAAGTTTGGACGAGCTATGATTTGGTCTGAAGTGGCGCAACGTTATATGGAGAGTTTTAAGCGTGCACGGGCGGAGCGCCGGCATTACATTCCTCCCAACTTTAGCGTCAAAGCATTGGATAAACATCCGTGGGAGTTACCCCCGCTCAAACTCGATCATTTACAAAACATGACGGACGAGACAGGCATATTTCAACACGCACTTTTTACGGTGCCTAATTATTCTCATGGCTATACCACCGACGACAATTCTCGAGCTTTGTTGGTGAGTGCTCTTCTCGAAGATCTTGGCAATAACGAAGGTTTAAAACTCGCTTCCCGTTATCTCGCATTTCTCGGGTATGCCTTTAATAATAAAACCGGACGGTTTCGCAACTTTATGAATTATCAGCACAACTGGTTGGAAGAAAACGGTTCAGACGATAGTCACGGTCGTGCGTTATGGGCATTGGGCGCTGTGTTAAATCATTTTAACATTCCAGCAATCCAGAGTATGACCGGATGGTTGTTCGAGCAATCCATGCCTGCAATCATTGACACTACAAGTCCACGGGCTTGGGCTTTCGCAATATTAGGTATCCACGAGTATGTACAAAGGTTTGCCGGTGATCGCAGGGTAAGCCAGCTTCGTGAAGAATTAGCAGGACGACTTTTAGTGTTATATCAAAACCACCGCTCGGATGATTGGCACTGGTATGAAGAAGCACTTACCTATTGCAATGCCGCGCTGCCCCATGCCTTACTTATTTGCGGTCAATCAATATCGAATAAAAGTATGATTGAAGCAGGATTGGAATCGCTTAGTTGGCTCGCTTCTATTCAACGTTCGGACCCCGGGCATTATGTTCCCATTGGCTCAAATGGTTTTTATCAGAATGGTGGAGAGCGTGCTCGTTTTGATCAACAACCGGTGGAAGCTCAAGCCATGGTTTCCGCTTGCCTTCAAGCATACCGGATTACGGCAGACAAACGCTGGCACAAAGAAGCCCGCCGTGCATTCGAATGGTTCCTTGGCCGAAATGATCTGAATATACCAATTTATGATCCTACAACAGGCGGTTGCCGGGACGGTTTGCATCCTGATCGTGCAAACGAGAATCAAGGTGCGGAATCTACATTGGCCTTTCTCCAGTCATTACTGGAATTACGTCTGGCTGAACATTTACATTTGTCAATGGAGGTTTTATCAAAATGAACAATCAGCATGCAGAACTTTTTCACTGTCATAAACTGAATCCGATTCATCCTTTGCCTGGATTCTTTCGCTGATGACACTGCAAAAGCTTTATGCCGACGAGATTTTAAATCAACCGTCGTCACAGAAAACCGATTAACAAAAGGATTATTCATGCACATTGCCATGCTCTCGCCCATTGCCTGGCGCACACCGCCGCGACATTATGGCCCGTGGGAAAGCGTAGTATCTCTTTTGACCGAGGGGTTGGTATCGCGAGGTCATCAAGTTACCCTTTTTGCAACAGGGGATTCTGAAACCAGCGGCAAACTGTATTCTGTTTGTGCGCGGGGCTATGAAGAAGATCTCTCCATTATACCAAAAGTTTGGGAGTGCCTGCACATTTCAGAACTCTTTGAACATGCTGAAGAGTTTGACATTATCCATAATAATTTTGACTTTTTACCTTTGACATATACCGGCCTTATCACCACCCCGGTAGTTACCACCATTCATGGCTTTTCATCTCCTGGGATTCTGCCGGTTTATAAAAAATACAACGGCAAAGTGTTCTATGTTTCCATCAGCGATGCCGACCGATCGCCGGATCTTGACTATATTAAAACCATCCATCACGGCATAGATATAAATCAGTTTGATTTTCAGCCTGAGCCGGATGAATATTTAATCTTTTTCGGACGCATTCACCATGACAAAGGCTCCAAAGAGGCTATTGAAATTGCCATGGCTTGTAACAAAAAGCTGATATTAGCGGGAATCATTCAGGATGAAGCCTACTATAAAAAGTACATCGTACCCCACCTAGACAACAGCAATGTTGTTTATGCCGGCAGCGCAGGACCGGTTAAGCGCAACCAACTTCTTGGTAAAGCAACCGCGCTTCTTCATCCCATAAATTTCAATGAACCTTTTGGCTTGACCGTTATAGAATCTATGGCTTGCGGTACTCCGGTGATCGCTTTTAACAAGGGAAGCATGCCAGAACTTATTGAAAACGGCAAGAACGGTTTTCTCGTAAATACAGTAAGTGAAGCAATAGCCGCTGTTGCACGCGTAAAAGATATTAACCGAGCATACTGCCGCCACCGTGTTGAACAATATTTCACAATCAACCGCATGGTTGAAGAATATGTTCAGGTCTATGAAATGATTCTTGAAAAGAGAAAAGGAAAGAAGTACCGAAAATGAATATGACTAATCAAGAACCCATTATAAAACGTTACAATAAAAATCCCATTCTTACAAAAGACGATGTCCCGTACCCCGTAACCACGGTCCACAATGCCGGAATCGTCAAGCATGGTGACCGCTATATTATGCTTTTCAGATCGCACTTGCACAACGGGCGCTCTATTATCGGCAGAGCCGACAGTGAAGATGGTTTTTCCTTCACGGTTCATCCTGTGCCTTTTCTTACACCGGCAACGGACAATAAATTTGCGGAATATGAAGAGTTCGGGGTCGAAGACCTCAGAATCTGCCCGGTAGAGGATGACTATCTGCTTACATATAGCGCATATTCCCGTCACGGTGTTCGGGTTGCCCTTGCACACACCAGTGATTTTGAAAAAGTTGAACGCATTGCTCTTATAACCCAAGCCGACCTTCGCAACGTTGTAATTTTTCCTCAAAAGTTTGGTGGAAAATATGCGCGCCTCGACCGTACGCATTCCGAAATTTCACCCTGGTCTATCTGGATTTCATATTCCCCCGACTTAGTTCACTGGGGGGATTCTCGGGTGATTATGAAGCCGGTTCCATATCATTGGGATGAAATGAAAATCGGGCCCGGCGCACCGCCCTTCAAAACCGACAAGGGCTGGCTGCATATTTACCA
>JAHJVF010000363.1 GCA_018828505.1 Bacteroidota bacterium
GTCTGAAGTGACCCTACCAGAGATATATCCTGTTTGAGCAAATCCAAGTTGAATAATAAACGTGAACAATAAAAAAATAAATCGCACCATATCTTCCTATAAAATTTCTTTTGCTTTTTAACAAGAGCCAAATAGAATTAGTTCAATAACTTTTCGTATCTCCAAAAAACTCGCTGTAATTTTGAATTACAATAATGCATATAAAATGGAATCGGGCCTACCCATGGAATAATGGCGAATTGATGGCCTTGAACTTTCTGATCTGCTAAACATCTTTTTAGTAAAATTCCACCGATGTTTTTACCGCGAAGGGTTGGAGATGTCCCCATCGGGCCGAACCAACCTGTATTAAGATTATTAGTATCGTACGCAGAAAATCCCACAACCTTACTTTCTTGAATACAGATATGAACCGAAATAGGATCATTTTGAAATGCACGTGTGACCTCAGGAACCCATGCAGCAAAATCATTTTTAAGGAATTCAAGTGTGGCTTCCAGATCCTTCGATTCAGCACGTTTTACTATTAATTTGTAGTCAATTAATTTTTGTTCTTCTTTATCAGTTGAGAAATCTTGTGTAACAAGGTCGCAGAGCAGATTTGATGTATCGCCAAATTTTTTAAACCCTTTTCTCTCGACAAAACAGATTGCCTCTGTGTAACGAGGATCGATACCGGGCATAAAATAGTTTGGATGTGATTCGTAAATTCGTTCTCGCTCGCATCCAAGCTTTATGAATTTTTCATGTATAACATCATAAAGCTTCGAGGCAAATCCTTCTCTTCTTCGATCAGATTTCACTGCCATTAATTTTATGTAGCCGCACTTACCAGTTTGAAGCGTACGAACCACTCCCATCATAAATCCAATTATTTGATTGTCCTCTTCAGCGATAAGTGCAATTTCTGGATCAAAGTCATCATCGAGAAAAGTTTTTTCTTCAAATAAGAAATCGGGCATGGAATCGAATTCCATATTCATTCGACAGAATTTTGCTGTTTCTTGCAAATCTTTTTTTTCTAGTTTTCTAATTATCATTTTAGTTCTCTAAAAATTTATGTTAAGTGAAAAAGAAGATGTGAATAAACCTAATTGAATTTGATGTGAAGAGTAATTCCCATTCTTTAGTTCTTTATCAAATCGGTAAAGAAAATAAAGATCAAATGTTGAAAGTATTCTCAAAAATGAAAAGGAGACTTCAGGAGATATCCCATTTGCACCTTTAAAGTTAGTGAATCCCGAAAACCCAATGCTTAGGTAATTAATAATTTTTTTCATTTCAAACATTTGTCGATAACCGTATCTAAAGATATTTTGGACATCACCCTTCAACGTGTGAGTGTAGCCTGCAAAAACATAGGAGTATGGATAATTTTTGAAAGCAGAACTTGAACCGAAACTTAAAAGTGGTATCTCTTTGCTGATAGTGAATTTACTAGTTTTATCATTCATCGATAATCCAAGAGAAGGAACTAACCATAGCGAACCTCCGACACAGCAAGTGTAAAAATAATATGAGAATTCACTCCTTTTAGTATCTAATGGCTGAATTTCTTGATTTGGTACGGTGAAAATAAATTTCTCGCTCTGAATTTCGGTACCTTCTTCCAGCTCCGAGAGAATGGAAAAATCATAATCCCCAGGTGTGTCAAGTAATTTTGAGACATCGATAACTAAAAATATCTTGTCGGTGAGAGTATCGGAAGCTGTAAATGTTCCAAGAGAAGGTATATTAACTTTAGATTTCGCTTCGACATTTGTCATCCAGCTAATAACAAGCTTCGACGGTTCATTGCTCCGTAAATAATTATCGATTAGGTACAGTTCAAATTCTTCTTCTTCCTGGGCAAAGATCAAATTGTTCTGCAACATATAACCCGCTGGAAAGAAAACTAAAGTAAAAATTAATAAAAATCTCTTGTTCATACATTTATAATTCTTCACTATTTAAGAGTTACTTCCGTTATTCATTTCATACTTTTCATAAGCTTCGATAATATTTTTCACGAGTCGGTGTCTTACAACATCGGCTTTTGTGAAATATACAAAAGCCACACCATCGATCCCTGTAAGAATGTTTTGAGCTTGGATCAGTCCGCTCTCTTTTTTCATAGGTAAATCGATTTGAGTAATATCGCCGGTTATTATTGCTCTCGAATTAGCCCCTAATCTTGTGAGAAACATTTTCATTTGCATTGCAGTAGCATTTTGAGCTTCATCTAAAATTACAAAAGCATTGTTCAAAGTCCTCCCCCGCATGTATGCGAGTGGAATAATTTCAATCGTATTGCGTTCAAGATAAGTTTTAAGCTTTTCGAACGGGATCATATCATCAAGAGCGTCGTAGAGAGGACGTAGATATGGGTCAATCTTTTCACGAATATCGCCGGGGAGAAAACCAAGACTTTCACCCGCTTCGACTGCCGGCCGGCATAAAACAATTTTATTTACGAAGTGATTTTTAAAACTTGCAACAGCAAGAGCGACCGACAAATAAGTTTTTCCGGTACCCGCTGGCCCAATTGCAAAAACGATATCATTGCGTTTTGCGATTTTGATGAACTCAAATTGTCCTGGAGTCTTCGCCTTGATCACATCACTCTTTGTAAAGAGTACTGCAGAATTTATATCAGATTCGCTGATAACTTCTTTACCGTTTTTTGCCAGTTGAATTACAAGTTCAATATCCTGCTGAGTTAGAGATTTGTTCTTACTCAAAATAAAAACGAGTTCGTTGAATATTTTTTCAAGCATATCGATTTCATAATGAGTCCCTTTCAGATGAATAGTTTCACCTCTGACAGAAATACTCGTATTAAAATACGATTCGATTAAGGTTATATTTTGATCATTAATACCTATCAAAGCAAGCATATCGATGTTTGATAGCTTTAATTTCTTCTCAATTGTACTCAATTCACTTCAGCTCCTTATTTTCTAATTGATAAATAGTCCAATGTTTAAAATAAAAATACCCCCACAATACCAATTGTGAGGGTAATATTTTAAATAAGCTTGTCGTAGTTTTCGATTGACCTTTTTGAGATTTCAGCTGATTGCTATTGCTGCAATTTTCTCCAGGTAACTCTCATCTTATGATATTTTGCAACTTCATCTTGATTTAATTCAGCAATCTTAAATGCTTGTTTCGGATAGATCAAATCAGGATTTCTAATTTGATCTTTATTCGATTGAAATATCTTAGGCCAGGCAAATGCATTATCATAAATAGTCTTCTTCTTAGCAATATTCCATAAGCAGTCGCCTCTTACTACAGTATATACTTTTTCAGGAGCTACATCGATCCAATTATTCAGTGCACTCTGCATTTGATTATGAACTTTATCAAAAAATTCAGGTAATGCACTTATCTCATTTTTCTTAAGCACATCAAGCTCTGCTTGCCGTTCATTTTTATTCGGCTGTTTGGTCTTAATTTTTGAATCTAGCTCACTTACTTGCCTTCTGAATGCATCAACATCGGCTTTTGTTGCACCGACAAGGGCATAAAGCTCATTCATACACTCATCAACGTCTTGCTGGGATGTTTTCTTAAGATCAGCAATTGCAGCATTAAGAGCAGCTTTTTCCTTTAACAGGCTTTCTTTGCGTGCTTTTAAGTTATTCATTTCAGATGTCCATCTGTCTGCGTCCCATTCCTCATACTGAGCGAAAAGGTTGGATGTAATTGCAACGATGAAGATCAAAGTAGGTAAGAATAATCTATTTAGTTTCATTTCAAAATCCTCCAATAATTAAATTTTACTTAGGCAATTTTTCAAGATTTTTCTTGGTTTCTTCTTTATCCTTGGCGCATTGTTCTAATTTTGCGTTCAATTCGCCAACTGATCTTTCCAACGATGCTTTTTGTTCTTTCAACGATTTAACTTCGCTCTCAAGTGAACTTACTTCGGCTTTTAATGAATTTAGCTGAGCAATTTGTTCATCGCTCAAACCGGTGGCGCAACTTGTAAGACCAAAAGAGGCAATACTAAGAATCGTGAATATTAATATAGGAAAGAATAATTTTCGCATATTTATACCTCCATTAGGTTAAATTTTGGTTAATAATAATTTATTACAAAATAGAAATTATTCGCTGAATTGTCAACAAAACTCGTACAAAATCGAATTCTTTTATGCCCAACAATTATAAAAGTTTCCGATCTACAAAGCTTGTAAACTGATTATTAGCGATTATTATATGATCCAGTACCGGGATCTCCAAAATTTTTCCTGCTTCAACCAGCTGTTTTGTTACATTAATATCTTCCCGACTTGGATCTAAATTGCCACTTGGATGATTATGTACTATGATTACGCTCGCAGCTTTAGAATCGATAGCGGGTTTAAATACCTCTCTTGGAGAAACGAGACTAGTATTTAGCGTTCCCGAGGTAATTTCAACTTTCTTCTTAACAATATTAGATGCATTCAGAATGAGAATATAAAATTTCTCTACATCAAGGTGTGAAAGTTCATTATTAAAGATGTTGAAAACATCTTGCGGTGAGTCAATCTTAATCTGCTCTTCTCTCAAATCACTTTTTGAAATTCGCTTGGCGATCTCAAAAGCAGCCATAAGTGTTATTGCTTTCGTTTTTCCTATCCCTTTGAATTTTGATAGCATTTCTTCCTGACTCATTCTGATTATAGATTTCAAGTTCCCGGCTTCTTTTAAAATTTCTTGAGCTAAGGAAACGACCGATTTATTTTTTATCCCCGTGCGAAGAAGAATCGCAATCAAATCTGCATCGGAAAGATTTTGAGCACCATAAAGGTCTAACTTTTCCCTTGGTCTATCACCAAGCGGCAGATCTTTTACTTTGATAATTTTTCCTTCCTACTGGTTTACAATCATTCCATCAATTTTATTTAAGTAACGATTCGAGAACTGCAGGATATTCAAGTACAAATTTACACCAAACTCATCCAAAATGATCTGACTAGAAATACCATTTTGATAATGATTCTTTTCAAGTGCTTCGATAAAATTTAAGCGATTCAATGTGTCATTCTCCATTGACGAAGTTACCTTCAGCATAGTTTCGATTCCATAAAAGACATTTCTTGTAAGATTGAAATTCGATATAGATGCGAATTCTTCAAGCAAATTAAAATAATTATCCGATTCCTCATCCAGATAAAAATCAGAAGTGAAAATAATTCTATCCGAACCCGGATACGTATACAAAAGATCGTCTATCGAATTCCAAGCATCACTTCCGAAGAGACTTGCTCTAATTCCATAATTTTTGAACTCTGAAATTAGACTCTTAATCACACTTCTATCAGAAATTGAGAGGTAGATTCCATCTAAAGCAAAAAGAGGTTTCTCAAAATTTAATATATCATCGCTCGATCGATTATAGATTTTAATTCCTTCAGAAATACAAATCTTATCACCATATTTGCCAAAAAGCTCAAAGACACTGACCTCAGCTTGTGATTGTTTCAGCGAATCGATTACATCTTTCGCCAAACCGAGCCGGATTAATTTACTTTCTATCAAAACATGCATGTCACTTTTGAAACGAATAACTTTATCCAGTTCCACCGCTTTTTTCCGCAAATTGATAAACTGAGAATTCCAATCTGAAATAGTCCCATCAAAAATCTGCTCGGTAATGAAATCAACACCCAACTCTTTTGATCGAAGGATAAACGCTTTCGAAATATCGTTCGAAAAACCTCGCTGCTGAGTTAAGACTGCCATTTTACTCAATCCCAATTTATTTATACAATATTCCGCCATCGCTCTTCCACGAATGTCATAATTAGGATTGAACTGAAGAACGAATTTTCTATGCTCAGCAAGATTCGGGCTTGTCGCTGTAGGAGAGATTATTGGAATAAAATATTTTTCAGAGAGTGATGAGACTTTTCGCAGCATTTCAGAATAAATAGGTCCGATGACACAAATAACTTCCGGATCACGTGCTAATTCGTGTAATTGTTTTTCAAACTCAGCATCATCCCCTTCTGTATTCAAAATAACTAGACTGATCTTTGTTTTGTTTTGCAGGTTAAATTTGTGAACTATGTATTTTAATCCTTCTAAAATTTCTAATCCGGGTGTAATCTTCTTTTCATCACCAAGAGGAAAAAGTATTCCGATTTTGTAATCGGTTTGGTCTTCATTCTGTTGTTTCGCCTGCAAATAGGTAGCATAGTATTTCTTTGCTGAGCTAAAATCTTTAGACTCAATTGATTTTTGATAAAGAAGTCGGACAAGATTAGTATTCAGCTTACGAGGATTTGAAAACTGAAATATTTTTTCTAAATCAGAAATTGGAATTCCATCAGCTACCATGGCAAGAAATGAATTGAGTTTCTCTCTCTGAATCGATGAAAGCTCCAAGTTCCCCATTTTTTTTATTACGTCAGCTAATTTATTAAAACGGTTGAGTTTGAAAAAAATAATCGACTCTGTAGCGATAACTTCAAATAAATATTCTGATTTGGGATATTTCGTCTGAAAGACTTCAGCATCATTGATTGCAGAATTAAAGTTCCCCAAGTAGTAATTTGAAGCTATTGTCAAATAAGCTGAAATTTCTGAGTAATCGTTATTCGAAACAATTAGTTCTGATAAATTTGTAATCGCATTCGTATAATCACCGGCTTTGAAGTAATAAATTCCATTTTCAAATTGAACTTTATTTGATTGAGAAAAACTCTCAA
>JAHJVF010000054.1 GCA_018828505.1 Bacteroidota bacterium
ACATAGAACCGAAAGAGGCAGGCGGGCGGGAAATATTCTCCCGCAGATGTTCGCAGAATAGGTTTTTAGAGGTACCCTTATATCAATTTTTGTAACGGGTATCTAAAGTCTTTTGTTCTCTAATGACAAATCTGGGATAAACAATTTTGCGATATCAATTAGCAAGCCCGGCTGATCGAATAATGCAATCTTAAATATCCCACCGAGGGTTCTTTTCTCATCTGGAATTTTTATTGCAGAGTGAGCGATACTATTAAGTTTCTCGTCTGTGAATTTATAAATTCCGGTTTTTACTCTATAGTACATCTCATGCTTTTTCCCGACACGTTGGTGCCACTCTTTTGGATAATTTTTGAGATGTGTCAGATTATTTTTTTTGATCGCTTCACCAGCAATCCTTCCGCAGATGCTTCCGCCTATCATTCCACTGACAATTCCTCCGCCGGAAAGAGGATTTACTTGATGTGCCGCATCTCCACAAAGCATTACGTTTTGTTTTACAATTTCTTTCAAAGTTACCGAGCAGGGAACTCCACCTGAAACAACAGTAAGCCTTGAAATATTTGGATATTTTGTTTCAATGAATTCATTCAGGTAAGAAAGGGGACTTCTCTTTTTTGCCTGATTACCGCCAATGCCCAAACCAATGTTGACAGAATTATTCCCCTTGGGAAATATCCACAAATAACCTCCGGGCGGATACTTCGAACCGAAATAAAAATAGCAGGAAGAATTTTCAAGATTGATATTTGAAACAGTGTATTGAACGCAGCATTCCATATCGGAAAAATGTGTTGTTGTATTGATCCCGGCAAATCGTCCGATTCGCGATTCAACTCCATCGGCAGCAATTACGATTTTAGATTTTATTTCCTTCTTTTCACCTTCATGTTCGATCTTGACTCCACAAATTCCGTCACCATTGCGGAGCAAATCGTGAACATATGCTTTCGTAATAATTTCCGCTCCAGATCGAGAAGCAATTTTTGCAAGCTCGTAATCGAAAATTCTTCTTTCAAGAACGTAACCGCGTCGGTCGAAATTCAATTTTACTTCAGTTTCATCAGGTGCAACTAAAATGAAACTGGAAATCGTTGAAGCAATCCATTTTGGATTCGGCTCGATGAATTGTTCGATACCATCTTTGCTTGCAGCTTCACCACATCGGACCGGATAGCCGACATCACGGTCTTTTTCCAGCACAAGAACAGAAACTCCTTGCTCAGCTGCAAATCTTGCTGCTGTGGTTCCTGCCGGACCTGCTCCAACTACAATTATGTCATATTCTTTTTGCAATAGATTCTTTATTCAATATTTGAGCCGAATCAAAAAAAGTCAAAATTGAAAATCAATGCTACACTTCACGAAACCTGCTTACGCTAAAGCTTCAGCGAGGCTAAGCGTTTCGTGCCTGCACGCCACGTTGCTTCTCGTAAGGCAGGCGGGGCAGGTAAACAGGCGGGCTTGTCGGGACCCTACAAAATCCGTCAGCTGACGGATTCAAATATGTTTGGTTAGGTTTTATTGATTAATTCCTGTTAAGCTCTTTGACTTTATCTTTTCTAAAAATCAAAACTTCGATCGGACAGCACCAGACGCATTTTACGCAATTTGTACATAAGTGTTCGATGATTTTTATTTCTGCTTCCTTCAATTCAATCGCATCTTCAGGGCAAACGCCAACGCAGACTCCGCAAAAGTCACATTTATTCGGAAGAATTTCTATTAGCAGCAAAATTCAATTCTCGAATTACATTCCTGTTGATTGAAGTTCCTGTACATAACCATTTAGCGTCATTTTGAAAGTTGCAGAGGTTACGGATCTTTGTTCCTGCTTTACGATATAATCGAGATCGTCGCTGATCCAAACGTTAATATTCAAATTGATCGTTTCGACCGGAGTTGTGCCGAATAGTATTTCAACTTTAAAAGTTGTTTTAATCTTATAAGCTTTGAATGTACCGGCTGGAACTGTAACGTTTTCAAAACCCTCATTTTTAACTTTCACTTCTGTAGTCATCGGTAGTGAACTCACTGAATCGATTTGAAAGATTGTGGTTCTTTTCGGCTGCGTGACGTACTCTGCTCCTTCACCTTTTGAGAGTAATACTAATGGTACCCATATTCCGGCTGAAGTCCGTTTATAAAAAATATTTTTGATCTGGTCGAGCGTTAACATTCCAAGTCCCGCAGATGTATCCATCCACTGGTAAATATCTTTGCCAGAGACAACTCTCATGTAGGAAGTGTCTGTTTCTCCTCCAGCAATATTTAAGATTTGGATAACGTCGTTAAACCCGCCGTAAGAACGATTAATAGCATTTATCTTTTCGGTTACGGATTGAGGTGTACCGACGCGATTATTCGCCGAATCAAGTTCTGAATACTGATAGTTAAAAACTTTTCCGGCTGTAAGTGAAAAGTTTACATTTATAGCTGCTCCCGGGCCGGAAGGGGAATCATTTTTGGAACACGAAATGAATAGTAATGCCGTTACGATTGATGCGGCAAATAAAATCTTTGAGTTCATATTTACCTCTCTTAGATAATTCTTTATTTGATATTCTTATCCTAAAATTAGTTATTTAAGTCACCTTACGCAAAATTAAGTTATGCATAACCCCGCCATTTATGGCGGGGGTAAAACTAACACCAAACTCTGGGCTTTAGCCACAAAATAGCCTTGTTTAATGGCTAAAGCCAAAGCATTTGGTGTTAATCTGGTCCCCGACCTAAAGAGCGTGTGTTAAAATGGTCATTCCCGTGTAAACGGGAATCCAAAAACTTTGAAATTTGAATGGATTCCCACTTTCGTGGGAATGACAAGTTGAATAAGTGTATTATTCACACAGCCTCTAAAGGTCGG
>JAHJVF010000364.1 GCA_018828505.1 Bacteroidota bacterium
CATGATCATTGCAGCTTACAATGAAGAGGATTTCTTAGAAGGTAAAATTGAAAACTGTCTTGAGTTAGATTATCCGAGAGATAAGATTGAATTTAGTTTTGTTACCGACGGCTCAACAGACAATTCAAATGAAATACTTGAGAAATACAAAAGTGAAAATTTATATTACTACTTTCTCCCTAGCCGAAGCGGAAAACTACATGCAATCAAAAGAGTAATTGAGTTTGCAAATAGTGATTTAATCATTTTCTCAGATGCTAATGCTATTTATAGTAAAGATTCTATCAAAAAAATAGTCCGACATTTTGTCCATTCAAAAGTTGGATGCGTCGCAGGAGAAAAAAGAGTAATGAAATTTGATGGGAGCCTCCACACAGAAGGTTTATATTGGCGATATGAATCTTTTATAAAGAAATTGGATTCAGAATTGTTCTCCGTCGTAGGTGCCGCGGGAGAAATATTTGCTGTTCGGAAAAATCTTTTCCCAGATATTCCTGAGAATTCTATTATAGAAGATTTTGTATTATCGCTTGAGATCGCAAGAAAAGGATTTAGAGTTATTTATGAACCCGAAGCATATTCGATGGAAACTCCACCGCGAAGTTTTATTGATGAGTTTAAAAGAAGACTCCGAATGAGCCGGGGAGGTATACAATCTATAGGATTCTTTAAAAATCTTCTCCAGTTCAGAGAGAAAAAGTTTCTTTCATTTCAATTTGTCAGTCACAGACTTCTTCGCTGGGCGGTTGCTCCAATTAGTCTGATAATTGCATTCATTACAAATTTTATCTTGAAAGAAACTGAGGGTTCATTAATTTATACTAATATCTTTTATGCGCAGTTGTTATTTTACGGTGCAGCCGTAACTGGTTTGTTAACAAATATTATGAAAGTTAAAATCTTTGGTATAAATTTGATTTTTACTTTTACGTTAATGAATTTTGCAGCGTTGGTTGCTCTTTTTACATACCCGTTTTCAGTGCGATCAAATATATGGGAGAAAACGCAAAGAGAAACAGCTTTTTAGTTGAATTGAAACAAGTTTATATTTAATAATAGGAGGAAAAAATGAATTTCGTCGAACAAAAAAGAGGTAATGTTTTAGTTGAAACAGTTAATATTTCTAGGGCAGCTCTTAAAGAAGCCGAAGATTTTAAAAACATGCTTCTTCAAGCAATTGACAATGGAGAAAGAAAAATCGTTGTAGATTTTTCTCAATGTGATTTCGTCGATAGTACTTTTTTGGGAGGATTGGTAGTCAGTCTGAAAAGAATGACTGCCGTTAAAGGAGATATCCGGCTTGTCGGATTTCGTCCTCCCGTGCGTTCAATGTTTGAATTAACCCGCATGCACAAAGTGTTTGAATCATTCGAAACTATTGAAGATGCCGTAAAAAGTTTTGAAGAATAAATGAGCCTACTCTAAAAAGGAAATAATGATTAATAAATGATTTAAAGTTATGATTAAATTGCAGTGCATGGCAACAAATTTTAGCTTTTTAGACCTGCCAGCCCCACCAGCCTCGTTCTGTAGAATTTGGCGGGCTGGCATATTCAGCTACAACCTGCCCGCCATATTCAGCTACAGGAGGCAGGCGGGGAGGCAGGCGGGTTCGGCTCATAAATGAAAGGATTTATTCTCGGTGCAGGAAGAGGGAAACGACTACAACCCCTATCCAACGAACTTCCCGCACCGATGCTGCCAATCCTAAATAAACCACTTCTGCTTTACATTGTTGAGCATCTCAAGAAATTCGATATCAAGAATATCAAAATCAATCTGTATCATTTACCGGAATATATTGATTCTTATTTCGAAAACGGCGAAAACTTTGGAGTTAAGATTTCTTATTCTCTCGAGAAAAATCTCCTTGGCACCGCATCTGCACTAAAACGGGTTGAAAGTTTTTTTGATGATTCCGTTCTGGTTCATGCAGGAAACTGTCTCGCCGATGTGGACCTAAACGAAATTTATTATTTCCATAAACAAAAAAAGTCAGCAATTACTTTTGTTGTTACAGAAGATAACACGAAAGAGCTTACAGCCGAATTTGATATCAATAAGAATGGGCAAATCACTAAATCAAATTATCGCGTCTCCAAAGCCGACTCTCTTTTCAATTTCATCCCCATTGGAATTTATATTGTTGGAAAAGAAATTCTTAAACTGATACCATCTCAAACTCAATTTAATCTCGATACAGATGTCGTAAATTTGTTACTTCGGAACAAAGTTGAGTCATATGCTTATTTTACTCAAAAAGATAATTTTAAGATTACAAATCCGCGTGATCTCTTAAATCTCAATCTAAAACTTTTAGATGAATTAACTCTCGATCAGAATAAACTTATTCATAAGCACGACTCTGCTTATGTTCATAACTCGGTAATATCATCAATAGAAACGCCGATATTGATCGGAGAGGATTCTCGAATCAGTAAGAACGTTGAATTCTTAGGAGCGGCAGTGATCGGTAACAATGTAAAGATTGACGAAGGAGCAATAATTTCTGATTCTTTAGTTTTAAATGACACTTATATTGGTAAGAACATTGAGATTAATAATTCAATAATATATAAGAATCTTCATTTAAGCATTGCTCGCGATTATAGTATTTATTTAAACGACGAATTCATCCTTTCCGAAAAGAAAAAAACTCCACGCTTTACATCTGCCAGGAAAATCATATTCAGGAGTTTTGACACAATTCTTTCACTTACAGCTTTGATTTTGCTTGCTCCTTTTATTTTACTTATATCAATACTGATCAAACTCGATTCCCGCGGACCAGTATTTTTTTATTCCCGGAGAATTAGAAAACCCCAAATTATTCAACACACGGAAAGATGGTTCAAATATCAGCCTGAAAGTTTTGTGGAATACATAAAATTCCGAACAATGGTTGTTGAGCAGGACAAATTTAAAAACTCGCTCAATAATATTAACCTTTATGATTACGGACCATTTTTCAAAGCAAAAGATGATCCCCGCATAACTCGAATCGGGAAAATATTAAGACGTACCAGCCTGGATGAACTTCCATTATTAATTAATGTACTTAAAGGGGACTTGAGTTTTGTTGGAATCTGGGGATTACCGCAGAAAGAAACTGAAAGCATCCAATCGGAAGATTGGACAAAAGAAAGTCTGGAAATTTCTGACACTGCGAAATTCAGATTCAAAGGAAATCTTGGACTTGCTGGTTACTGGCAGTCACGGGGGCGTTCCGACCTCACAACCGAAGAAAGAATTATACACGACAGCATCCAATCTTTGTCAGATATCGACGACCAGGCACTCTCAAAACATTTAGGAGAATATAAAAAAAGTCGTTCTGTAAAAGGTTATATTTCATTAATTTTAGACACAGTTAAGTCCGTTTTGAAAAAGAAAGGTTCTATTTGACTTCTCAAGAGAAAAATATACTTCTGATCGATGATGACCCGACAATTCGAAAATTAATCGGTTACAATTTGAAAAAAATTGGTTATGGAGTTTTTGAAGCTGATGGACCCGCTCAAGCTTTCTTACACTTAAAAGATACCACACCCGATCTTGTTCTTTGTGATATTATGATGAGTGGTATGGATGGATTCGAATTCTGTGAAAAAGTCCGTGCTGAAGAAAAGTACAAAGCACTCCCATTTATTTTTGTTTCAGCGAAAAGCTCTATCGAAGATAAATCAAGGGCAGTAGCATTAGGAGCTGATGATTTCATTTCTAAACCTTTCGTTCTTGAAGAACTGCTGTTAAAGATAAAATCAACTGTAAAACGATCGGAGATTTATAAATCCTACGGAGCTAAAAAAGTATTTGAAGCAGATACAAAACCTTTCAATTCGAAAATTTTAATTGTCGATGATGATCAAGCTCTTACTCGTCTGCTTGAAAAAAGTCTGCTCAAACATGATTATGAAGTTAAAATTGCTCACAATGTGTTCGACGGCTTTACCACAGCAAAAGAATTCCAGCCTGATTTAATTCTTTCTGATATTCTTATGCCTGATGCTGATGGATTTGAATTTAAAAATTTACTCTCCGCCGATAAAGAGCTTAAGTCAATTCCTTTTGTATTCCTGACATCAAAAACTGAGGAAGCTGATATTTTGAGAGGATATGATGTCGGCGTTCAAGATTATGTTTTAAAAACTTCGGGTATCAGCATTATCATGGCAAAAGTTTCTGCCATTATTCAGTCTGTGCAGCGTGAAAGGAAAAAAGTTGTCGACGAACTCCATCATGCAGCAGATTCCATAAAAATGAAAGTCGTACCGGAAGTCCCTCCAAAGTTTAATGGTTATTCAGTCGATCAATGGCATAGCGCCTACCAAGGTATCCCTGGGGGAGATTTTATTGATTACATTAAATTAAACTCTGACACTTATGCAATCGTTTTCGGTGATGTGATGGGAAAGAAATGGGGTGCATGGTATTTTGCTTTTGCTTATGCCGGTTATATTCGAAGTGCAATTAGATTTGTTGCACATAGCGGGGGCACCGATTTTTCTCCTGCAAAAATAATGGAGAGAGTCAACCGTGCAGTTTATGATGATGCTAAAGTTTCTGAAATCTTTGCGACTCTTTCACTTATGGTTTTGAACAGTACGACCAACGAGATGAAATATACAGGTGCCGGCGATCTCCCTGTTCTCATGAAAAAAGCAAAAACGAATGAAATTGTTAAAATTGAATCGGAGGGATTGCTTCTTGGATTTATTGAGGAAAGCGATTATCAAGATGTCAATATAAAATTAGAATTGAATGATGAACTACTCCTTTTTACCGATGGAGTTGTTGAAGCAAAGAATGATAACGGCGAACAATTCGGACATGATAGAATTTATGAAGTCTATTCGAACAGTAAATCTGATGCATTCCTAAATGATCTAAAAGAGAGACTCCTCACTTTTACTAACTTCAAGCTTGATGACGATACAAGTGCAATTTGGATTAAACGAACCAACTGATTCTGCTCTCACTCATCAGGGATAACCTGGAAGTAACTCGTAAGAAAAAAATAGAACAAGAATTGAATATATCCATTAGTTAACGAACAACATTAAGCAGAACTACAAAGCCAATAATTTAAAAAAGCCAAATGCTAAGAAATCTTTAACGGGATTCCGCTTCACCTGCCCCCACCCTAAATAATTTGACATTGCCTATTCCTTGACTTATTTTAGTACTAGTTTTTACCCCCATAGGATGAGAAAGTCCTGTGATGGCCCCTCAATTGTAGAGGGGTCTTTTATTTTAAATGTACCGGTATGGACAACAAAAAACGCATCATATTCTATATAGACGGTTTTAATCTCTACTTCGACCTCCGTTCAAAAAGATGGGAAAAATATTACTGGCTTGATCTTGTAAAATTCTGTTCTCAATTCTTAAAACCATATCAAGACCTCATTGAAGTAAATTATTTTACTGCTATTCAGAAAAGTAGAGGTAAGCAAGACCGTCAAGATTTATTTCTTTCAGCAAATAAATTGAATCACAAGTTCAATCTCTTTCTCGGTAAGTATCTTGAAAAGGAAATGAACATTAATGGTCAGCTCATTAAAACTTATGAAGAAAAAGAAACAGATGTTCATATTGCAGTGAAAATGATTCGTGATGTAGTATTTGATCGATGTGATATTTCTGTACTCATCTCTACTGATAGCGATTTAATTCCACCCATTGATTTCATTCACGAATACAAACCAAATCATAAAATTTTTGTCTACTTCCCACCCGCACGTTTTTCATATGATTTAAAACAAAAATCAACTAACATCATTTATCTTCAAAATCATGAGTCTAAATTTCTAATTTCCCAATTTCCAGCAGAACTACCTTTGCCGAATGGTTATGTGCTGAAAAGACCAAATTCTTGGTCATAATACATAAACCAGCAAAGCCGGAACCAAAAAGGAAAAGCCCAAATCACAAGTTCACCCTGTGGAATATTCCGTTTTTTTCGCAGTATTTTTGCACAATTGAATTATTCCACAGGGCAAGCCAAATAACAAATAATGACCAATTATCAAAACTCCAATAACTCAAACAAAATGCAA
>JAHJVF010000365.1 GCA_018828505.1 Bacteroidota bacterium
ATGACAAACGAGCCGAGATTGAATTGTAGTAGACTCCCTTATTGAAAAGCTTATTATCAACAAGCTCAAATCCTATTTTATCTGTGAGCCAATCAGTTATACCGAAAGCAATATTCGATTGAGTAAATCTTTCATTCGTTTGATCAAGATAACCTCCGCTGATAAAATAATTAACTTCTGCCGCAGGAAGAAAGTAAAAAGGGACTTGAAAAACTTTTCTCTCAGATCGGAATTCTCCAGCGGGTCCATAAAATTTTAATTCTGTCAGGGACATTCCATAACCAAGCGGTAGTTCGAATGAATAATAACCTTGAGCATCTGATTTGGTGATCCCCATTAATTGATCATTTATATAAAGTTCAATTATCCAGTTAGGTTCTGTTTTATCGCGATAAACATAAGATCCAATATTTCTTCTCGGTTCAAAAGGTTCGTTTGTGATTTTTATTCCACGGAAGCTGTACGAGTTAACTCCTTCAGCAAAAAGATCGCCAACGGAAATTTGAGTTAAATATTTATTCTCAGTTAAAACATATCTCCATCTCAGTTCTTCATTTATTTCGTTTTGATTTTCGGTAATAAAACCTCGGAGTAAAATATTCGCGTCTCCACCAAGAATTTCTCCACCCAAACCGGTAGAGTATGAGTAAAATGGTTTGTAATTATTAGAAAAAGTGGAAGTCAGTGAGTAATCCAAAACAAATCCATTCAGGAAGCTTCGATTTCGCTTATAAATCAGTGGTGGCGGGGATTGCTTGGGAATATTCTTAAATGAGGAATATTTTTGTTCAATTAGGAAACGATCATAAACCGGCAAAGTCTTATCTGCCGATACAGCCAGTGTAAGATTTGCATAATCCAATTTTGTTTTAAAATTAAATGCTTGTTCTAACAATCTTGGAGCAATGAAGAAGTCCATTTCGCCGGTTATGAATTCCTTATCACTGAAATGAAAACTTTTCCATTCTGAAGAAAACATTTTTTTGGTAAAATCAAAGACCCACTCACTCTTATCTTTTGCAGAAGAACCTGTGACTTGAGAGTCAGAGAGATTTACCTCATGATTGATCTGAAGATTGTCGAGCACTTCGCTTAAAGGTAGAAATATCTCATCATCTTTATATAAAGCTGTGATGTTCGCATTGACCACTCCGGCATATTGAAATAATAAGAAGACTTCATCCATCTCGGCGGCCAAAATCATTTCCTCTTTTTTAGTTTCTTTTGGTTTTTCTATTATGCCCACTTTGAAATAGAGTGTATCCGAATAAACTTTCCAACCCTCTTTTGAAACAGCTTTAATGTTCCATCTATAGTGCCCATTGTTTTTTAGAACATCATTTGGAAGAGAAAAAGCTGTGTCGAGAATAGTACCCCATTTTTCCGAATCGTAAATCAGCGTATAGTTCTGGTTGTCAGATGTCTGACTTATAAAAAGGAAATATGATCCTGCTCCTTTAACCGGATTCCATTTAAAGGTTGGAGTTAGCGTGTTGATCAATTCTCCGGTTTCTAATTTGTAACCTGGAGAAGCAATTTGCGGAGGAGAAGGTTGTTTAATAAGATTAATTGAGAAATATTTTCTTTCGGAATAATTGCTGAACCCCTTTGCATTCTTGGCTCGAAGATTCCATCTGTATTCACCTTTATCAATAAGAATATTTTTGCTTAGGGTAAAAAATGTATCTTTAATCAAATCCCCTTCTTTAGAACTAAAAATTAATTTGTAATTCCCACCTGCTTGCTTTTTGCTAATGTAGAGCAAATAGCCATCGGAATTCTCTGATGAGCTCCAGGTGAATTTCGGAGTCAGGGAATTTAAAATTTCAGACAGATGTTGTTCTCCACCCGGGGAAATTGCAATTGGAGTTTGAGGGGTCTCCTCGATATAAACCTTAAAGTAAAAGTTCTCTCCATATTCTTCCCAGCCAGCATAATTTAAAGCACGCACGTTCCAAGTGTATTCACCTCCATCTTCTAGAATGTTTCTTGGGATTGTATAGATAGTATCCGTAATTGTGGTAAAATTTTCGGAGTTGTGAATTACTTCAAAAATTCCGTTTGCTAATCGCTTTTGAATCCGTAATCCATACTGTGTAGCTGTCAAAACTTTTAACCATCTGAAAGTCGGAGTAAGAGTATTGATCGTTTCACCCGGTTCGGAATTGTTCTCGGGAGAAATTAGCTTCGGTATGTTTTGAGCTTGAGTTTGGAGGCAATTAACAAATAAGAATAGACTTACCGCAAATATTTTCTTGCTAAGGTATTTCAAACTCAACAATTCTGAAAATTGGTTCAATCGGTTTAAGATTGCTCTCGGGAATGTCCTCTTTTTCTTTCAACACGACCCGGATTTCTGCTTTATATTTTCCTGATTTAAATTTGGTCAAATCAAAATCCACATTTTTAACAAGATTAAAATAAACAGACATGAACTCTTCTTTTTCTTCCACAAGGGTGTTATTCTGATCGAGTATTCTTATGAACAAATTC
>JAHJVF010000366.1 GCA_018828505.1 Bacteroidota bacterium
AACTCAAGTTGACCGTTTGGATATAAAAATTCAAATTTTGACACTAATTACACGCCTGCGTGCCGAAACGCATACAAGAAAGCACTACGGCGTGCAGGCCGAATTTTCATCAATTCAATTCCTATTTACCTGGCGGTAGACAGGTAAGTTTGTGATAATTAGTGAAACCTGTCCCAACTTGTAGGTATTCTCTCATTTGAAGGTGGGATTCGTGTCTTTTTTTGTAATTTTTCTATAGGCGGTCAACTTGAGTTACACTATTTGAAAAATAATTCTGCTTTGGTGAGTTGGAGCATTTCTGTAGTCTAGATTTATTTAACTTATAACACTTTCAGCTTCGCAAATTTAAGCATAAGATGTTTTCTTAATCCTTCATCGAATTCAACAACGGCTTTTAAATTATCTCCAAATCCACTCAATTGTCTTATAGTCCCCTCTCCAAAGACATCATGCATCACGCGAGTTCCGACAGTCAATACTTTCTCCTCTTGCGAAAAATCTTCATACTTAGGCATTGCATTTCGTGACTTCGAGAAATCCTTCTTCTGAGTATAAGAAGCTTTTTTCCTGAAAGATACTGCATGACTGAAACTTGTACTCTCATGCTCAACAAATCGTTCATCGATCTCATCTAAAAATCTTGATCTTCGCTGAGGATAAAGATTACCAAATCTGTTGCGGTTTCTTGCAAAAGATACATAAAGATTTTTCTTTGCTCTTGTACAGCCGACATAAAACAATCTTCTTTCCTCCTCCACGTCATCTACACTTGAATCCCGTGAGAGTGGTAGTAAACCATCTTCGCAGCCAACTACAAATACGTTCTTAAATTCTAGTCCCTTTGCTGAGTGTAATGTCATCAAAGCAACAGCAGTGCTCTTATCCTCCCATTTGTCAATCTCAGAGATCAAAGCGATGTCATTTAGAAAATCAACAAGGGTTTTAGTCGGATTTGAATTAACGAAATCCTGTAATCCATTCAATAGTTGTGAAATATTCTCATACCGATTTATTGAATCTTCGCTCCCCTCTTCCTTGTACATTTTCAATATGCCGGTTTCGTCAATTAATGATCTTACTAACTCATTGACGTTCAGCTTACCAACTAATTCTGAATACTTCATCACTAAATTGAAAAAATTTATAAAATTCTTTTTTACTCTTTCGGTGACACTATCAGAATTATTTAATGCTTGAATACCTTTGAGAAGAGAGATCTCATTTTGTTGAGATAATTTTTTCAAAGCTTCTAAGGATACTTCTCCGATTCCCCTTGATGGAAAGTTTACAATACGCAGTAGACTTTCATTGTCATCAGGGTTAACAAGTAACCTCAAATAAGCAATTACATCTTTTATTTCTTTTCGTTTGTAAAATTCAGTTCCGCCCACCACAACGTACGGGATTGTACTTTTAATCAGAGCTTCTTCGAAAATTCTTGATTGTGCGTTTGTACGATATAAAATTGCAAAGTCACTTGCTTTAAATTCTTGCGACATCATTTTTATTGTAATTGCTTTGCAAATATGATTTGCTTCGTCTTTATCATCAAGACATTCGTAAACTGTAACTTTATTCCCTTCCTCATTATCTGTCCATAGATTTTTTTCAATCTGATGCACATTCCGTTTGATAATCGAATCTGCAACGCTGAGGATCGATTTTGTGGACCGATAATTTTGTTCAAGGCGAATTATTTTTGAGCTGCTAAAATCCTTAGTGAAATCGAGAATATTTCTAATATCAGCACCTCGCCATTTATATATACTTTGTGCATCATCTCCAACGACACAAATATTTTCAAAACCACTTGAAAGCAGTTTTAACATCCGGTACTGTGCATGGTTTGTGTCTTGATATTCGTCGACCAAGATATATTTATACCTTTTTTGATACTTAAGGAGTGCTCCGTTATCTTTTTCAAACAGCTCAATCGGTTTAATCAAAAGATCATCAAAGTCCATTGAATTATTTGATTTAAGTCTTTTTCGGTACTCCTCATAAATGGTTTTAATTTTACTTTCATGAATTCCGAAGAAGTTATTCTCATAGTATTCTGGTTTAATTAATTTATTTTTTGCGTTAGATATTCTTGATTGGACGAACTTAGGATTGAGAAAATTGTCTGATATATCGAAATCATTCATTATACCTTTGATCACTCTTAAACTGTCATCTGTATCATAAATGGAATAGCTGCTTGTGAAGTTAATATGGGAAGCCTCAAAACGTAAAAGCTTCGCAAAAACTGAATGAAACGTACCCATACTTAATCTGTCAGCTTTTTTACCGATCAAATGTCGAATTCTCTCCTTCATTTCTTCGGCTGCTTTATTTGTAAATGTTAATGCGAGGATATTGGCCGGATCGACACCATTAGAAATAAGATAAGCAATGCGGTATGTGAGCACCATTGTTTTCCCGCTTCCTGCACCAGCTACAACAAGTACAGGTCCCTCAGTTTCGATAACGGCATTTCTCTGAGCAGAATTGAGAGTATTTAGATTCATCTTCTCTTTTACAATGTAATAGAATAAAAAAAGGTAATCCCGAAATTTCGGGATTACCTTCACAATAAAGGTTAAAGAAACCTTATTTGAGCATCATCATTTTCAGGGTCTTAACAAATTTGCCGGCAACCAAACGATAAATGTACATACCGCTTGAAACTTTACCTCCAAAGTTGTTCCTACCATCCCACTCAAGCGTGTGGTAGCCTGCTCTTAGGTCATCATTCATTAATTTTCTGACTTCTCTTCCGAGAACATCATAAACTTTTAATGTGACACGACTATCCTGTGGAATTCCAAATCTAATTTGGGTTGTCGGATTAAATGGATTCGGATAGTTTTGACTCAGCGAGTATGAACTCGGTAACGATCCATCATCGCCAACACTTGTTACTGGTCCGGCTGCTTGTTGAAGAATAATCGCATCGGCTCTTGTAACGAAGCTATCTACTCTTGCCCGATTAACTACACTATCCCTGTAAAACTCCGTAACTAAATTGTGATCATTAACTAGCATAATGTTACCGTAAATCGTTCCACTGCCATATATATCTTGTCCCCCTCTCAAAAATGTATATCTTCCGAGATACAATCTACCGTTTGCTTGTACATTACCACCATAAAGATACGAATTTTGGTTTCTTACAACTACGCTTACACCTCCAACATGATTAACTTCATAGATTGCAACTGGATTCCCAGTACTGGAACCTGTGGGTAAAATTGCCCAGACATCGAAGCTATCAGGTTCAACTGCTGGTCCACCTTGGCGTTTCGGGAAACTTGGAAACCATTGAATGGTATTCAGGGGCTCTGTCGGAGTACCATTATAGATTTTTCCATAGATATATGTAAAAATCCTTTCATTGTTTGTTCCACTGCCGCTAATTCTCTGCCAATAATTTAGATTTGTCGGCGCGGCTTGATTCCAATCTACAACCGGTGTACTAATATATGTTGTTGGATCTGAATTATCGACAACAATATTTGTTCCAACTCCTTGTCCGGAGAGCGTAATATTGATGTAACGATTGTTAACAGTATCATTTGTCCACATTCTTAAAGTTGCTGAATGAAGTCTGATAGAATCAGGCAAGAATTCTAATGTTAAATTGTAGATACCGTCAACTGCAGGCAAAGTCAGCGGTAAAGTTGGAAGATTTACAATACTATATTTTGATGAATCGGCTCCAAATATCATTATTGAATCAACCTTCAAAGGCGTCTCACCATTGCTTCTGATTTGAAGTCCTCTTTGATAATTAAATTCTGCTTTCCGGACGGAATCAAAAATTGAAACCGAACCAAAGCTTTGAATTCTTCCTGCTGCATCAGCAGAAGTTGAAGCAGAGGGAGCTATCGGTAATAATCGAACTCTAAGAAGATCGACTCTTAATAAATCACCAACACCTGCCATTTGCAATGGATTCTCAAACATAACTGTAGTTGGGGCACCACCATTTAGTTGGAAAATTCTGGTATTATCATCTGAGATTTTCAGCCAAATAATAGCACCGGTAACACCCCTCTCATTAAAGTTTAATACTTTTTGTGTATCAGCCATGAAGGGAGTTACAACCGAAATCGTCGCATTTCGAGCTGCGTTCGGTGAACCGGATGGTCCGGAATATTCAAGAATATATTTTCCTGGTATGGTATCCGGAATTTGGAAACCATATGTTGCTGTGGGCAAGTCTGTAGAAGCGGTATAAACACGGCTATTCAAATTGCCATTTGGAATCGGATAAATGAAGTTAGATTTAGCAGAACTTAACCAGGATGAAAGACCAGTTTCAGCATATGAAGTTGGTAGAGGTGCGTTCCAGTGCGGCTCAAAACCACTGCTTGCATTCATAATGAAGTTATAATTAATTCCTTCACCAATAACCGGTAAAATTGCTTGTGGTTCAGCCAGGTCATTACTATGAATTACAACTGTATCACCGGTAGATTCTTCACCTTTAGGTGAGAATCTGATTTTCAGACTTGAAACTTTTCCTGGTTGGACAGTCAAGGGTAAAGTAGTTACACAAGAAAAACGCGTAGTTGAAAAGGTAACATCTGAGATAACAAGGGCTGCACTACCTAAGTTATAAATTGGGAAATCTCGATCGGAGTAAATTCCCCATTTAAAAGTTGTGGCAGGAAAGTCTTCAATCATTCTTGTGGTGTCGAAGCCAGTCATGTGTCTTTTTCCAAATTCAAGATCTGCACCTGTACTGGAACTGCGTAGAATTCTACAAGCATCAACCCTTACTACTACAGGGGTTAATGTATCGGCACCGATTTTTACTTCTAAACCCTTAGTTGCAGCCGGAACATTGATTATACCTAATGGTTTCCAGCTTCCGGTTGCCCCTGTTATAACATTATTACTTTGAATATCATATCTAAAGCTGTCAGCAACAACTCCCTCTCCAAATCTCTGGAAAGTTACATAAGCATTACTTGTTGCATTTCCGGTAAAACCCATATAGTGATATACTAAATAATAATCTGAAACTGGAATATTAAAATAATATGTAGCAGATGCCCCAGTAGCACTTCCAGAACCATAACGACTTACTCTTCGGTGGCTATTATTAAACCATGTTGCACCAATGTTAGACCACCAACCGTAGAAATTTGACCCAGCATTAATTGTCTGTGGAACTTCGCAATACGTGGAATCGTCACAAAGAACAGTTCCTGTTGTTCCAGTATTATTATCATTTAAATTATCTACGGTAAGATAATTTGCTGGATCCAGAATTTGCTGTGCGAATACTTGTGTTGTTAGCACAATTAGAGCTAACACCATAAGTAAAGTTGAAAGTTTTTTGTTCATGAGTACCTCCGTTGGTTAATAAAACAAAAGTTAATTTATTTTGATTTTTTAATCGTTATTGAATCCATATCGGCTTCAGGACCGGTAAAACTGATTTTTGCTCCGGATCTAATGTCTGTTTTCTGTCCAATGGGAAAAACTTTATAGAATAGTTTAACGCTGTCTGTAAATGCCGGGAGACTTGAATCGACAAAAGTATAACTCACATAGGTCGATTGAATAATTTTGAACGCGTTAGAATATTTGATTGAACGAAATACTTCAAAATTCTTAAGGTTTGTTGTGTCGGACATTGTCCAGCTCATTCTAACTCTCCATATACCGGTTGAAGAAGTATCGGCTTTAGTAATCTTAAAACTTGAAGGTTTCGGTAAAATCGAATAGTGATAAGGCGATATAAGTTCTTCAGATTTCTCACATCCGTAAAGCCAAGATAAGAAAAAAACTAAACTAATTGCAAAAAATTTATTCATTTGTGTTCTCTGATTATAATGGAATTTTTATGGAAATAATATTTTGAAGATCAGTTAAAGCAAGGTTGTTATTTATGTTCAGATTATTAGAAAAATCTGTAACTCCAAAATCATCTGTTAAAAATAAGTAATCGATTATATTTAATAACCAAATACCTGCAGCTATATAAGAAGAATATTTTCTTTTATTCTCATTTACTTTCTGCTCATCATTGACTTCTTTTATCTGTCTCCAAAGTTCCTCTGCAAGAGCATAACGGTCAGCATTATAATAATCGAATTTTAGATTATCTAATCTTTCTCGATTCGCAATAAAATTATTGTGAGAGATTATTGCCGTCACAGCAGAAGCAAGGAAACCGACAGTTATTAACGATCCTTTTAATTTATGACCGAGATAAAATTGTCCGGAACCCGGTACAAATGTGCTGTATGCTAGCCCTGTGATTCTTCTTGAATTCCACTCTGGTAGCAAAGGTGCAGAAGTTGTTTCCTTTAAAGATTGGCTCGTTGAAGCATTGCTTAACTCATGATTGAGAGATTGCGAATACGTGATTTGAGATGTAATAACCAAAAAGCAAATTAAGTGAACAATTTTCATTTTTCTACTCTACTTTAATAATACAAAACTTTTTGTTGCGGCTGAGCCAGCACCTTTCAAGCGGTAGAAATATATACCACTAGGAATATCATAATTCGATGCATTAAAATCAATTGAGTACTTTCCGGCTCGCTTTTCTTCATTTAATAACGCTGCAATTTCCCGCCCGAGAACATCGTACACAACTAAAGATATTTGCCCCGGGAAAAATATTTCATAATCTATTTTCGTTTGGGAATTAAAGGGATTTGGATAATTCTGGCTCAAGTCGAATGTTGCTGGATAATTCTGCAAATCATATTCAACATTCGTTGCAACGATATTTGAGACTTCACTTTCATTATCGACTTTGTCGAAGGCGGAAACAGCGTAATAATATACGGCATTAGTATCTGGAATTATGTCAAAATAGAAAGTATCTGGATTTGAAGTAATCTTGTACAAATGCTCGGCTTTAGTTGGATCAATAGGTGAAGTCGCTCTGAAAATATTATAATACTCTGCTACCTCTCCATCAACAGCAATTTGTGGTCTTGTCCAGGCTATTCGGAATCTGTCTGATGTAAGCTTTTGAATAACTAAGCGATCAGGTTTATTTGGTGGAATGGGATCTTTCCAAGCCATTGGTGGTTGATTTGCAGGATATTTGTACAAAGAATTTGTGAGCGAGTCAAAATAATTGATTGAACTTGCCATACTCCTAAAACGGAAGAAATTTACTCCAGCCGCACCAATTGCACGTTGATAATTGATTTGGTTTTTGATCTCATTCATATCACCAAAAGCAGGTTCACCGATTCGATAAGAGGCAAGTCCCAGCCAAGCTTGCTTACCGCTTAAATTATTCTTCCACCAATTAGAAACCTTCGTGAATTCGGGACAAGTAGCGATATTCCAGTAAATCTGAGGATTATGATAATCAATATATCCTTTCGCAGCCCATGCTTTTGGATCGGATCGGAGTTGATGGTAAAGTTCCCAAACGCCACAGGTTAATCCCATTGCAGAAGCAGTATAAATTCCGGGAGTTGTTGTTCCAATCTTAACCCATGGCTTGTATATTTTCACCGAATCTGCGACCATCTTTAACATTCGTTCGATATTAAGACGAGCGTAATCATTTCGCGGTAAATTCCACGGGTTACCATTGGCTGAATCAGTCCGATTAGTGAACCAATAATTTGAAGCATCGCCAAACAGTAATGCTTCACCACCAAGATCAGTATATCGAATAAAATCAAAATGAATTCCATCGACATTGTAGTTCTTAATTATCTCTGTTGCAATGTTTGCTAGATGATTCCGAACATCAGGATTGCCGGGGTCTAAGAAAAATCCCTTACCAAGACCACTATACATTTGCCCAGTCGATGTCTTTGCAAACCATCGAGTTTTCCAATAACGCTGTCCATTTGAACTGTCTATGACTGCAGGATGAGGAGGAAAAGTTATGACCGATAGATATCTCGAAGCGGTATCACTAATCACGAAAAAAGCATTTATCCATGCATGAACTTCAATATTATGCTGTTTAGCTCTTAAAATCATTTCAGCGAGTGGATTATAATCCGGAGGTAATCCAAGATTAGCTGGGTCCTGACATGGCGTGAAGCATGTCAAATTTGAAGCCCAGGGAAGAAAGGAAGAACTGTAATAAGCATCTCCGCGTGCACTCACTTGAAATACGATTGTGTTTAGATTGGCATTTTTACACACATTAACGATAGCTTCGATCTCAGCACGCTGCGCTGCTGCACCAACAGAAAACGGAAAATCTAATCTGCCGGCAGTAGCAACCCAAACAGCTCTTACCTCTTTACGGGGTTGAGCAATAAGAAAATTAACTGTAAAAATTAGAAATACTAACAAACTGTATTTCATTTTTTCCTTTCGAGAGCATACTGAACAAGATTAACTCCGAAGTTTAATGCATCAGTTCTATTTTCAAGAGCAACCCACTGTGCAACGTATCCCTTGTTTGAAAGGACTGCTGATAATTTACCATCAATGAAAAGCCCATCAAGATAGTCGCTTCTGATAAGCTGTGTATTGAAATCGTCCAATCCCTTCGGGAGATCAGTAAACTTAAATTTATTATTAAAAATTTGATGGTCTAAAGCAATCCGCTTGATCTCGGTCTTTACACTCATCCTATTAGAAATGAGGTTCAGCAGTTCTAACATCGATGAATAGTATGGCCAGGTTTTAGAAACATGAGAATTATCGATGAACAAAAATCCACCCTTCGCCAGAATATCGGCAAGGTTACTCACCATTACAGAACTGAAATCAGGCTTGCCGAATCCTCCAAGAAGTACAACAAAATTTGAAACAAGTAAATTCGGCGCATCGGCAGTAAGTTTGTTGAACTTACTTTTTATTTTAGTTTGGGACTGCAAATGCTTAATAAATTCAGGAATAGCTTCCGGCATCGGGTTCCATGCTTCAATGTTTCCTGCGTCTCGTGTTTCGGTAGATGTATATTGAAGCTGTGTGATGTTCATCTCTTTTTCGACATCACTTATATCTTTGGTGGTAGGTAGGGCAACAATTATGGTATCAAGCGTAGTTCTACCAATAATTTTTGTTCGATCAAAATTAGCTTTCTTAAAATAAAAAACATAATTCCCGAAATTATCTGGCTCGTTGGTTTCATTGTAACCTAATATAAAATTCTGTAAAGTTATTTTTACTTTTTCAACTGATTCATCCACCGGGTCGAGGACAATAAAACCCTCACGGAAATCCCCTGCATAAATCGGTTTACCCAGGTAAACCATTGTTCTCCTCACAATACCCATTCGTGATTCGAATACTTCGTCATCAATTCCGCTTGCCCCTTTTCTTTTCAGATAATATTCTTCCATACTCTGATACTTGGAGGCTTTCTTTTCACGGGCATAGGCATTTAATTTATCTCCACGGTCGGTTTCGAGTAAAGCTTCCTCAGGGTCGAAATTTAGTTTCGAGCCTGAATAATTATAAATCGTAATCTTAAAAATCGAAAATCGATTAGGTGAATAACCTTTTGTAGGATCGATCCAATCTCCATAAGTGAAAGGATTTTTTGAGAACCATCCTGCTTTTGAATCATCGGGGAATTCAAATGTGTTCAATTGGAAATCTGTGATGTATTTTAATTCAATCTTGAAATCTTTCCTATCCATAATTATAGTCAAACTATCTTTCGAAAGCCTATATGTTGTATCGTTAAGGAACTTCATGTTTTCAGCATCAGGCACATACATGTATTCAACGCGTTCCGGAGGCATGAAAACATATTTATATACAGAATCACACCCGAACTGGATTGAAGAAAAAATAATTAAACTGACCAATAGAAATTTTTTCATTGATTAATCTCTGCTGCAACTTTTTGTTTATTCTTATCAATAATGCCGCCTTTTTGAGTACAGGCGTAAATAATTATATTCAGACCAAATTGTAATTGTCTTGTATTGTCTTGAGGTCCGCCAAAACTCGATGGATTTTTCAGCCAATCTCCCCAAGCCCTGCTGTAACCTTTGTTTGATATTACAACTGCAAGCCGTCCGCCAAGGAAAACTCCTTCAATGTATTTGTATCTCTCGGGAACAGGTTTTAATCTTTGAGCTGGATTTGGATTAGCTAAAGACATTCCATTGGCGCGAATATTATCATCTCCTGCAGGTACGCCATCAAAATCTTCCCAAGCATGGAATAGATGATGATTATTCGGAATTCGTTCAAAGATTGCATCAAATCCTAAAGCGTCTTGAATCAATTGCCGTGATTTTCTGCTAAACGAGCCCGATTCGGAAGCAAACGCATCGTCAATGAAGAGAAATCCCCCCTCACGAAGATAACGTCCAAGATTCTGCGCTTCTTCCTTTGTGTAAAGAGGTTCTGCTCTGAATCCAATCATAAATATCAAAGGGATGTTCATAATTTCTTTGCTGTCGAGCCGAATGGTTCCTTTCAATGAGACTTTAACTTTTGTGGAGTTATTTATAAAATCAGATAAGTTCAATAGTGCCTGGGGAATTGCATTCCAGCCTGGCTGATTGTTATCCTCTACTTTGCTGCCGCGATACTGCAGTTGATAAAATTCTAAAAATCCTGAAATATCCTTTTTGTCGCTACCTTGATCGATCATTCCAGAGAATCTATCCTGGAAATTCATCCAATCGATAAGATTATCTTTCAAACCTGACGTACCTCTCTTAGATGAGGCTCTTGTGTTCTCAACTTCCATCTGAATATTCGGACCATAAAATTGTGCCTGCTGAGGCGACCAGGTTCTATCGACATAATCTCCGGGTCTCCCAAGTGAAGAAAGCGCAGTTCCGCCATGAAGTGCTGCAGTAGTCATAGTGCGCGGCATAGTCGCCATCCTAACTTGCTGCGGCAGCATTCTTTGCATTGTTCTTTCAACAATTTTGGGAGCTTTTTGCAGTTCTAGTTGTTTTTGCAGTTTCGGTGCACGCTGAATGAATTTAACAGTAGTCGGAGGACGTTTGACTTCTCTGATACTCTCAGCGATATCTAATTGTAATATGATAGGGAGTAAATGAACGAATGTGGATATTGCAAGAAATATCAAAAGGTGTTTTCTGTAATACTTAAGAAAACCTCTGATCTTTTGATTGAGCTCAAATCCCGATATTTTTATCTCTTGCATCTACCTTGGATCATTTACTTGTTTTTATCTTTTTCTTTTTCTTCTGTAGCGATTGCGAGTTGGTCAATCCCTACAATTTTAGCCGCATCCATCA
>JAHJVF010000367.1 GCA_018828505.1 Bacteroidota bacterium
AAAAGGTGATGTTTCTTTTTTAGGTTTCGTTTGTAATGATTTAAAAATAAACAACTTATAGTTTTTTTGTCCCTTTTCATTTTAGAAATTTAGGTATAAGTTTATTCATATCTATTTCTTTGATTGCAATATACTCACCTTCGTTTCCCAAGTATATTGCTTCTGGTGATTCAATCGTTTCGAGCACTTCGAAGTATAAACCTGCCATTTCTGAATGCTCTTCAGCAATATGAAACCATCTCGCTTCGGTTAATCTTATAATTACATTATTCTTAGATCGAGCGGTTTTCATATACTTCAATTAAGTCAAAAATTTTAAAATAACAAAAAGATATTTCTAAATATTTGATAATAAATTAATTAAAGAACATGCTTATTTCAACTTTGGATTCTAATTGCTGAATCCATTGAGAAGCATAATCACGCTTGATTGAATTTTAATAATGAATTTGCTTCCCAATATAAATTGAATATGGAGCATACTGATTTTCGCTGATCTGAATCTGTGTAAATCCATTACACTGTTTTTTACAAGCAATTTTGTGCGGCATCGTGGATTATTCCTCACTTTCAGTCACGCTTTCTTTCCGAAATAGCTCATACAAATTCTGATCTCGGCAAATGAAATATCATCCGGGAGATTTGATTTTATAACGGGAAGAAAATTAGATTTAGTTTTCTCAAGTGCTTCCTTGATCAACTCCACGTTTTTCAAATGAATCAACTGTGTTATATTTATGTTAAACGAATTCTCGATCAGCGTTTGAACATGTTCTGAAATAACTGCGTCGCTAAGATTTCTTTTCTCGCAAATTTCAACAAGACTCATTCCTTCCCGAATCATATTTAATGTTGTGCGGATGTTTTGTGGAAAATTCTTTGCTTTATCGTCCCCCTCATTTTGTTTCTCATTGAGGAATGAAATAACTTCTTGTATCATTGCTTCGCCGCATTTCAGAAACACTTTTTCCCCGACTCCCTTGATTCTGAAAAATTCATTTTTCGTTCTTGGCATTTCCACAGACATTTCGCGGAGAATTTCATCCGAGCATATCATGAAATTCGGCTGGTTGTATCTTTTTGCGATAAGATTTCTTACGTCCCGTAATCTTTCATAAAGATTTAGATTTACTTTTAAATCGACTTTTGCGGGTTTTATCGGCGTCGGAAGAATTAATTCTTTGACTGTTGAATCTGATACTATCTTCTCTCCCTCTTCTGTTAGAAACAGTGTTGGATACAAAGAAGCTGTTTTATTTAACTTGTTCTGAGCAATAAGTTGAACAATTTTTTCTTTGATTGCTTCTTTCGAGATGCCCGAACAGAATCCATACGTTGATACTTCGTGTAGATGATAATCTGCAATCTTTTTAGTTTTGGCTCCCCGCAGTATGTCAGCGATCATAGTTGCACCAAATTTGCCGCGGATTTCTTTTATTGTTTTTAATATTTCTTTTTCGAGATCAAATTGTTCAAAATTGAATGATTGACCAATTGATTCGCATGCGTCACAATTATTACACTTGAATGATTCTGATTGTTCTTCATGAAAATAATGTAGAATGAATTTCCATTTACACTCATCGGTATGGACAAGTTTTTCCATAAGATCGAGCTTGCGGATATTATAAACTGCTCTCTCTTCAAGTTTGGAATAATTAATCGGAAGCTGTTCGGCATACAAACGTGGACCGGTGAAATAAAAACTTTTTTCATCTTTGGGTAGCCTACATTCAATCAATCCCCTCTGTTCAAGATTTTTTAGTGCCGTTTCAATCTCATGTCTATGGATCATAAGATCATTCAAAAGCTTTGCAATATTAACGCTCACAAAGGTTGATTGCGGCTTACTGCCATAAGTCCTTAATATCCACTCAATTAAATTAGATTCATCCGCATGTAACCTTTTTGAAATTTCCCGCACCTCGCTCGCTGAAATCGAAAGTTTTATTGAAAAGTGATTCTGCGAATTAATCTTGAATCGGATCAGCCCCTCTTTCTCAAACAAAGACAAAATCGAATTTAATTGTCCTTCAGAAATATCCTCACGCATTACTTTTTTGATGTAGCTGACACTGCTCGGTACCGGATTCGGGTTTTCTTCTCCAATTATTATTTCATAATAATTTTGAATCGAATTATAAAATTTGATTATGATTTCACGCGTCGGGATAGAATTTCGAATGAAATATTCATGAATATTTCTGTCCTTCTTATCATAAATTAAAGATGCTTCTGCTGGTAAATCGTCTCGTCCGGCACGACCAATCTCTTGATAATAATTTTCAACTGAGCCGGGCATTCCCTGGTGTATCACCAATCGAATATTTTCTTTGTTAATTCCCATTCCGAAAGCGTTTGTTGCAACGATCACTTCAGCTTTATTACCGAGAAAAAAATCTTGAACAAGTCTTCGGTTTTCAGCGGTCATGCCGGCATGATAAGGGAGCGATTGAATGTTTTGCGAAACTAAATGATCGTTCAGATCATCGACTTCCCTTCTTGACTGACAGTAAATAATTTTTACCCCGCTTTTTGATTTTAGAAGCTCAACTATTTTCTTTTTTCTATTTCTACTTTTGAAAACAGATATGTGAATATTTTTTCTAAGAAATCCTTTTATGAAAACAGCTGGCTCACGTAAATCTAATTTTGATATTATATCATCTCTTACTTCCGGGGTTGCCGTGGCGGTAAAAGCTGTAATCGGTATTTCAGGTGAGCGAGCAAGAGATTTTTTTATTTTTAAATAGCTTGGACGGAAATCATGCCCCCACTCGCTTATGCAGTGCGCTTCATCAATGGCGATAAGAGATAATTTTATTTTAGATAAGAATTCAACGAAACTTTCAGTAATAAGCTTTTCGGGTGAAACATAAAGCAGCTTCACGCTTCCGTTCAATATTTTATTCTGAACTGCCATTTGTTCACTATAGCTCTGAAAACTATTTATATACTCCGCAGAAATTTTTGATTTAATCTGTACGACTTGATCCTGCATCAACGAGATAAGAGGTGAAACAACTATCGTTACTCCATCATTAATGAATGCAGGAATTTGATAACAAAGTGATTTTCCGCCGCCGGTCGGTAAAATTGCAAGAGTATCTTTTCCATCGAGAATGGATTGAATGATTTCCTCTTGCGGTGAACGAAAACTATCGTAACCGAAAACTTCTTTTAATACTTCTTGTGAAGATTGCATCTATTCCAAAAATAATCAAAAAGGAAGTTGTTTCCAGTTTTAAGTTCATTGTTTGGAATTTAGGATTTGGAATTTGGGATTTCAACGAAGTATATCTTTTAACATCGCATATCCCGATTTGCTCACCTGAATTTTATTTCCGTCATGAAGGACTAATTTGTATGATTCCTTTTCGAAAAGTTCAACTTGTTTGATAAACGAAATCCGAACGATGTATGAACGATGAACTCTGATAAACTGAGCGGGATCTAGATTATCTTCGAAAAATTTCATTCTCTTCTGTTTCAAAAATCTTCCATCGGAAGTATGGAGCATAACATAATCATCTTGAGCTTCTACCCAATTTAGTTTTTCGATCGGGATAATATTTATTTTACTACCGGTTTTAACGATCACACGTTCGAGCTTTTCCTTTGAACTATCAACATAATGGACGATTTTTGAAATCTTTTTGCCATTTTCAGCTTTATTATTTAATCGGCTTAATGCTTTGTCGATTGCTTCCTTAAATCTTTCTTCAGAAAAGGGTTTCAGCAGATAATCGACTGCATTAACTTCAAACGCTTTAATTGCGTATTGATCGAACGCTGTTGTGAAAATTATTTCAGGAGGATCGTCGATCAATTCGAGCATTTCGAAGCCATTTATCTTGGGCATTTGAATATCGAGAAAAATTAAATCGGGTTTAAGTTCGTTGATTGCTTTGATACCCTCGAAACCGTTACTGCATTCTGAAAGGATTTTAGTTTTAGTGAGTTTACTTAAATACTTTTTGATTATTTCCCTTGCAAGACTTTCATCATCGATTATAACAATATTAATTTGATTAATCTTTTTATCCAAAAGGATTAAATTAAGTTAAATTTATTTATAGACTTTACCACGCCAATCAATGGCTTCGATATAGACGGAATATTCGGCAAAATTGAACTCGACAATGATTCGTATCCGCCCTGAACGAATCCTGAAAAATCCTGCCCATTTCCCGCTTAATTTCTTTATATCTATGAGCCGAATCTAATCCCGACTTGTCGGGCGATTTTATTATAAATTCGCAATATTTTTCCTGTCTACCGCCAGGTAGAGCGGTAGACAGGCAGGTAGATTAGAAAAATCACTTTTTAGAGTAGGCTCATCAATATTTATTTGTTTTCCTTGAAATTTCTCTATAGCAAGAGCGATTTTTTTTATAATAGTTTGCTCTTTTATTTTATTTTTTATTAGAAACTTTTCAGCTTCACTGGAGAAATCTATTCTCCACTCAATCATATTTTCACCTTAACAGACTTTTTTACCTTACGAGTTGGAGTTCCATATCTAAGATTTATATCATTTTGTTCTTCGTGAGAAACGTATGGAATGAACATCGCTCGTATTTCCATCATTTCTTTTTCCAATACTTCTTGAAGACTTTCTTTTACTACCCTTTTCAATTCTTTTTTGCTGATAGTTATTGTTTCCATTTTTATCTTTTCACCTTTTAATTTTATTTTAAGAATTTTTTACTCACTTGGCAAACATATTCGAGCTACATCTCTTTATTAATAATTTGTATCAATATCACTTTAGAAGTGATCCATCAATAAACCGGTATAAGTATTTCAACTTTAAAGATATTTTCGTTTTTATTAATCCTAATCAAATCATCCATATTATAAATTAATCTTAGCCGCTCTTTAATATTTTTAAGTCCTATACCTTCTCCTTGTTTATTACCGATATCAGGATCAAAATTATTTTCAATTGTCAGTGTTACCTTCAAAATCGATTATTGCTGTTAAATTTTTATCTGACCTTGAAGGTTGAATGTTTTTTTGTCTTAACCTTAAAGGTTAAAAGCTTTCTAAATACCGTTGTTCAACCTTGAAGGTTTTTAGTCAGTGTTACCTTCAAAATCGATTATTGCTATCAAATTTTTACCTGACCTTGAAGGTAGAACGTTTTTTGGCCACAACCTTCAAGGTTAAAAGCTTTCTAAATACCGTCGTTCAACCTTGAAGGTTATGATCGTCGTAATTTTCAAGGTCGAGCTTCGTTAAAAATTGGAACGTATAACGTCACGCTGAATAAATTCTCTTTAGCATTTACTGAAACTAAATTATCAATACCATATATCAACTTCAATCTTTCTCTAATATTTTTTAGCCCAATACCTTCACCGTCATTTCTTTTCGAATCAGGATCAAAATTATTTTCAATTGTAATCTTTAAATAATTCCCTTCACGAATACAATTCAATTTGATATTTACCTTTTCCAAGCTTTCATAAACCCCGTGCTTGATCGCATTTTCGGATAATGGTTGTAGGATCATACTTGGTATTTCAACATTCAATAGATTATCAGGTACATTCCCCGCAAGCGGGACAAGTTCTTCGTATTCAAATTTTTCACCAAAACGGATTTTTTCAATTTCAAAATAAAGATTTACGTTTTTTAATTCATCGCCAAGTTTACTCATTCGTTTCTCACTTTTTGCCAGAGTATACCGAAGATAGTCGGAGAGTTTAATCGTCATCTCCCTTGCTTTATCGGGATTTGAAACTGTGAGTGAAGTAATAGAATTCAAGCAGTTAAAAATAAAATGCGGATTAATCTGAAAACGCAAGTTTCTAAGTTCCGCTTCGATGATGCTTGTCTTTAATTCTGCTTCACGTTCCAATTTTTCATTGTAGCTTTCATAGTAAAGCATTGTGTAGTGAAAGATCACAAATACCGAATAGATCAAAATTCCAATGATGACTCTCCACAAAATTGTATCGAGAAAAAATTGATGATATACCTTACTCTGATTTGCGAGTTCGAATAAAATCAAATAATTGAGCTTGAGCCAAATTCCGGTAACAACCATAGATGCAAAAGCATGATTGAAAAAAATCTTTAACGGTTTGCTCGATTCGAAAGAGATGTATTTAGTCGGGAATTTTGAAGCATAGCCAAGTGCCAAAAAAAATAAAAAGAAAATGAATGCATCGATTAATCGACTGTCTGCTTTTCCATTTGAGATATAATTCAATCCCAAAAAGTAAAGAAACGAAACAATGAACCAAAAGATCGTGAAGTATAAAAAAGTATTTTTTCGTGAAACTTCTAACATTCTATTTCAAATATAATTGAAAGAAAAAGAAAGATTACAACTTTCAACATGATTAAATTCACAACCTTCGAGGTTTATAGAATTAAAATAAGTTCCTCAACCTCGAAGGTTTTCGCAACTATTAAAGAAATTATACTCTTTTTATTTCACCGCCGCCGAAGATGACGAATCCTTTGATATACAATGTTCTATCTTTTTGAAGAACTTCATCGGAATCCCGCAATCCTTTTTCCGAATAGCCCCCGAATATCGGTAAAATATCGATCACAACCCGCCAATCTTTTGGAATATAAATTTCGCTTCCGCCGAAAGCGGCAAAAATATCGAGTACGTGATCGCCTGGAGCTAATTTACATTTTGATAGATCGATTTCGGACCCTCCAAAAACCGCAGTTATGCTTCCCCCTTGAAAATTGTCGGATACAAATGATTTTTCTCCGCCGCCAAATATTGCCACATCATCTATTTTGTCTGAACTGATCGCATCTCCCCTCCGTTGAAAAAAATTTGTTTTCCCCTCTCCCCACGAAGCTCGTTTCATAATTAGATAAGCACCTAATGCAATAAGAATTATTGGCCAGAGCAAGTTATGATCATAATCCATCCACGGAAAAATTCGCGGCAGAAGATAGAATCCTCCTACTAACATTGCCACCACTCCCAATCCCTTTCTACTTGATGATAGAAAACTTATAAATCCAATAACAAAAAGAATGAAAGGCCAAGAAAAGATTATATGTTTGATTTCCCAATCGATCATGCCAACATTTGCAAACAGCAGGATTACCCCTACTCCAACGAGAATAATTCCCATCATCAATCGGGCTGAATAATTTTTTTTATGTTTCATTTTTAATTCTCCCTTTGTTGTTTAATTTATGAGCCGAATCTACACTACGAGGTTGACCAAAAAGTTCTCTCGATACGTCCGCCTCCGTTAACTAACGGATGACCGACTACTCGAGAACCGTCGAAATTTTGCTGGTTTTCGAGTCCCCGACCTGGCACAACATAGCATTGTAGTGGCGGACAAGCTCTTATTAATTCTTGCCTGCCTGCCAGTTTACATCCGTCAGCTGACGGATGCAGGCAGGTCGGGGGTATCGAGAAAACTTATCTATGAGTCAGCCTCTTCATGAAGTATAGAGCAGGCTCATTTCTTTTTCGCAAAGATAGAAGGAGAGTTGCAGTTTTAAAATAACTTTTCGGTGAATGGCGGGAATTCGTCGGTGAATGAAGGAAGTTTTATAAAATGTTAAATCTTCTGTTACTTACGAAGCCGTAAAGAGATGCAAGACGTTTTTAATTACGCCGACAAATTCTTTACGGCTCAAAGCGATTTTGTTAAATTTTGAACGTGGTCAGAGAATTATGGATTTGCTGCCGCAGCATCCCGACCTTTGCTTCGTTCAATCGATTGAAGTGCGAGATAGTTTGCTCCAAACTTTTTAAGATTCTCTAATTCTGTGTCGTATTGATCGAAGTGGGTTTCTTCATCGAGCACAAGACTCTCGAATAATTGTTTTGAGATAGCATCGGCATTCGCAGAGCATTCATTTGCCCAGAGGTTATAATCTCTCGCACTATTTTCTTCCATTTTTGAGGCAAGCTTCAGCATTTTTTCAACATCTTTTATTTTTTCAACTGAAGCTGACGGGACCATTTCTACTTCACCTTTTAGGAACAAGATTCTCTCGGCGAGTTTTTCGACATGAATCATTTCCTGAATTGAGGTTTTCTTGAATAAGTTTGCAAGAAGATCAAAACCTTGATCGTCGCAATGAAAATGAAAATACATATATTGATGGACAGCAGTTAATTCATCCGCTACTGCATTGTTTAACAGATCGATACTTTTTTCGTGCATGTTAATTCTCCTCTCGGTTTAATTGACTTCAATTATGATATTTGATTAGCAATTTGTTTTCTCAAAAATACAAAAAATGTTGAAAAAAGAATGCAATTAGCCAAATCTAATAAGAATATTTAAAACTACTTTATTGCCTGAATTTTAGTTTTAGATTTTTTATTTAATAACTCATAGAGAAAATCTCTTTCTTTCAATTTAAAAGTGAATCGAACTACCTGTCCGCCAAAATCCGTCAACTGATGGATGAATCCCGATTCACCCAATAGAATATCCCGTTTGCGGGGCCCGTTTTGTTGTCGTTTATTCCTACCCGCCTGCCTCGTTGCTATAGACGAGGCGGGCAGGATTCCCCAGCTTATTCCGAAGGAATGGCAATGCCAAAAGCTGGGGTTAAGCTCTTAATTAAAAAAATTTTAAATATTTTTAGTTAGATTTTAAAGGTTATTGCGAAATGAATAAATTCTAATTGTACTTTCCAACTTCCTGGCTGACAAATCATTTTTATAAAATACTTTCTCAAGAAATAGTCCCGATGGTGGAGCAGTAAATTTCGCTGGCTCATTCGATTTTGTGTGAATGAATTCTTCAATTTTACTGATCTGCATTTTCCCCCTTCCTACCTCTACTAGCACACCGACAACTCTTCGCACTAATTTCCAGATGAAATGTGAACCAACTATTCGGATAAGTATTAGATCCCCCTCTTCTTTCAATTCAATATTTTCGATCAAGACTTTAGTCGATTTTTCTTCCGGATCGTCTTCGGTGAAAGATTGGAAGTTTTTCATTCCAAGAAACAGCTTCGATGCCTTCTCCATCTGCGAGAAATTCAACCTGTCTTTTATCCACCAAACGTACCGTTTACCGAACGCTGTCCGTCTTCTTGAAATTTGATAAACATAGCTTCGAGAAACAGCATCGTGACGGGCATGGAAATTTGGCGATGCTTTTTCTACATCCAAAATATTTATGTCAGCAGGAAGTTCATCATTGAATTTCATTCGGATTATTTCAGGAGCAAGCATTGTTTTTACTTCTAAGTGGGCAACTTGACAGAGTGCATGAACACCTGCATCAGTTCTTCCCGAACCTTGAACTTCGAATTTATCAGTCTTAAAAATATTTTTACACGCACCAATTAATTCTCCATGGACAGTACGAGCGTTCTTCTGCACCTGCCAGCCGGAGTAGCGCGTTCCTTCGTATTCGATGTAGAGTTTGAAGCGGGGCATAAATTTAGTCTAAAGTTTTAAGTTAATAGTTTGACTCTTAAATTGATTTATCCTCTATTTGAATTGTATTTTATTCTCGTTGATACGGCAATTTTAGAATTAATTACTTTGACTTTTTTCTACCTTCATCTACAACAAAACCAATTTTTCGTTTGGGCTGTTCAGGTGGTGAAATTAATTGATTAATTACATGAATAATCTGAATAATTTGATCATCATGTGACTGCAGTTTTTGCTCTAACTCTTTTAATTTCTCCTCAACTTTTTTATGAGTTGAAATTATTTCGCGAAGTTTAATCCCGCAATTGCGGGACTCTATCGCTGTTTAAAACAGATGACAACATCGCCACACCCTGTTCAGTAAAAGCCAAAGGGTGATATCTTCTGCCACCTCTTCCTTTTGAGGTCGCAAATTGCGACCTCAAAGCTTCAAACTCTTTTTGATTCAGTCGAAACATGAAGTCAAAAGGGAATCTCTTCTTATTTCTTTTCACTGCCTCATTCAATCGTTTTGTAGATACGTCATATAGCTTTGCTAGTTCTGAATCAATAATCACTTTCTGATTTCTAATAACCAATATCTTAGTTATAACGGATTCCGCAGGAATTAATGAAGTTGAAGATATCTGATGTGATTGTTTCATGGATGTATCTGCTTTTCTTTTATTTACAAGATAAATTAATCGTCAAATTAATTTCAATGATAATTACTCAATAATCCTCTGATATCTTCCCAACTAATTGATCTGCATTTACAAAAAAGAATATCATGTTCCTTCGTATTCTATATAAAATTTGAAGCGGGGCATGATAAATGAATTCAATCAGTAATTATTATTTATTATAGAGAATGAATTTTTTGCAGAATCTCTTTGTCGAAGGTTATCAGTTCACAATTATTTTCACGTGCCGCTTGGACAACAATAGCATCCATTCCTCTTAATCCATATTCAGCAGACAAAGATACAGATTTTAAAGCACGCTCTTTTGTCAACTCGACAAACGAAATGAATTCACATTCAAGTAAAATGTTTTTTACTTCGGTTGATAGTTTTAAAGAGTTAGTTCTTCGTTTTACAGCCCCAACTACTTCTATTAAAACAGAAAATGGTAAGATCGCCTTTGCTTTACCGCTTAGAACTGTATTCAGTATCGAGCTTGCATCTAAAAATCTTGGTTCGTTTTCGAGCAATGCGGTAACAATAACAGAACTGTCGATCGTGAAAACTTTTTTCGTTATTTATTTCTTTGGTATCTGAGTTCATCTACAGCATCCGGCTCTCCAATCCACTTATTTGTAACTTTCTTTGAGAGTTTTTTCCAACGACTGATAAGATCGGTTTGATTTTGCTTTCGTCTGGCATTATTACGTTTGCCGCTTTGCTTTTTTAAATTTGCTTGGTCTTTTTGAAGCTCACTACTTTCCTTAGCAAATCGGCTTATTTTTTTCTCAATTGTTTTGATTGCCACAACAATTTTCTCCTTTTGCTATAAAATATTAAAATAATAGTATGGAATAAACGTTACTTTTAAAGGTATAATCCACTTCTGATAAATTGAGTAATGAAGTTCATTGATCTTTTCTTTAATTCTAATTTCCCCTTTTTCGGGGATGGCATCTAAAAACTTTATAGCGTTTTTAGATAATCTAATTTTCATTTATAAACCAGTCTGTCTTATCTATTAATTCCCTTTCGCTGTAATCAGAGGGTTTGCCATATCTCTTTACTATATCTGCTAATTCTTTCTTTGAAACAACCGGAATGATTGCCGGAATGAGAGAGGCTCTTTCTTCTGCCAGCACTTCTCTGATACTTGACTTTATTATTTTCTTTAAATTTTTAGTTATTTCTATTGTTTGATTCATAACTTTCTTCCTAAAATTTATAAGTAAGAATAATAAAACAATCTCTCAACTTCAAATAGCTAAATGATGTTGTTAATGAATTTAATCGATCAACCCGAGTATTGATGTACCTTTGTATTCTATGCGGAGTTTGAAGCGGGACATAAATTAAGAACCAATCCTTTTGATAAAAATTTTTAGATTAGATTATTGAGCATCAAAACTTTGGTTGTTAAGTCTGAAACACACTTTGCCTAAATTATTTACTAGACAATAAGGAAATTTAACTTGTTCATTTTTATAATTTTACTTTTGATTTTACATTATAATTTTTATATTTATACCAGAATTACGACAGAAAACGCCCTATAAGGTTCCGTCCTTATGGGGTTTTTTCATTTAGGAACTCAACTTTATTTTTTAGATCATTCATAAAAGTAATCTTGCCTTCGGCCGATTTTTTTATAAGAGCAGAATATTTTTCTTTATTCGGAACAATTACATTCAACAATTTATTTTTATCTCTTAGGTACTTTATCAAACAATAAAAATCTCCATCACCACTAACTATAACCGCTTTTTCATATTTATTAAAGTCAATCATTGCTTGTAAAACCAACTCTGCATCGCAATTCCCTTTTAATTTTCCTTCTTTATTTTTAAATGTCGGTTTGAAAATTAATATATAACCAGCTTCTTGCAGAGAAACATAAAGGTCGGAGTTGCCATCAACATAACCGATAAAGTAATATGCTTTAGTTATAGAAAATTTTTCTTTCAGATAAATTCTGAATTTCTTGAAATCTATTTTCCAACCTATTTCACGAACGCTAAATTTAGAGCACGCCTAAATTTAGATTCTGTCCATCAATAAAGGTGTAATTAATTTCTTTTTTCTGCATAAGATTCTAAGCTGTTTTAATAGATGGTATTATATAAAATTGGTTATTTACTATGCCAATATTTTTCTTGAGTAAATTAAGAAAATATTTACATGAAACACACGGTTAACCCTTCATCAAACAGGTTTATTTTCTCCCGATTCATTAATACAAAAGAGATAAATTTAACCTCTCTTTGTTAAGTGAGTTGTCTCTGTAGCACGTACCTTCGGATTCTATGTAAAATTTGAAGCGGGGCATTATATTTTAATTAAAAATTTTATTGACAAACAAATATAGGATTATTATCATTGTAATGAGCTTACGACTCCCCGTAATTTAATTTGCGGTTGGGCAGCCTAAATGGCTGCTCTTTTTTTATCATGCCTAAAAGAAGCATTATTTATATAGATGGTTTTAATTTATACTATGGTGCTGTTAAAGACACACCTTGGAAATGGTTGGACATTCATAAATACTTCACACTTCTCAGACAAGATGATCAGATTATAAAAATCAAATACTTTACAGCTCTTATTAAAGGGGCTCACCGACAAAACCAAGAAACATTTTTACAAGCTCTTGGCACTTTCCCAAATATTGAAATTATAAAAGGAGTTTATAAGCAGAAAAGAATCGTATGCAAAGTAAAGAAGTGTACTTATTCTGGGAATAAAATATTCAAATCGGCCGAGGAAAAGCAAACTGATGTTAATATTGCAATAAATATTTATAAAGATGTTATTGAAAATGCGTGCGATAGAATAGTAATTGTAAGTGGCGATTCAGATTTAGTACCAATAATAAAACTGGTAAAACAAATCTATCCTGAGAAGAAAATAATAGTTTATATTCCTACTAATCATCCAGCTCGTGGTGCCGCTGTGGAAATAAGATCCTCTGCCGATAAGCATAAAACATTACCTAATTTACTGCTAAAAAAATGTCAACTTCCTTCTATCGTATATGATTCAAACGGGACTTCCATAAGAAAACCCTCGATGTGGTAAAAAATTTTCTTGATTATTTGAATTTGAATGTCAAAAATATCAAATATTAATATCCAATAAAGCGCTTGAAACAGGATTTCCACAATTGCCTCATTCGCAGAGAGTTAGACTTTTTTCATTATAAAAAGATACCTGCCCGCCACATTGATCCGAATGAGGCAGGCGGGTTTGAAACCACGTAAATAAAAATTGAATCGTCTTGCCCTGTTGTAATATTTTTACAATAGTTCGGGAGAATTATTTGTCAATCTTCCTTTTACATCACTCCAATCAAAATCTCCTCTTTGAAAGAAATAACTTTTAAAATTATCTTTTAACCATTCGTAAAAATCATTTTCAGTGTAGATTGAAAAATCTTCAGTTAATTTGTCCAAATCTATGTCGTTCGGAATCGGATTAAAATCTTCAAACTCCTCAATCAAAAAATCTTTTATAACTTTTCTGTCTAACATTTTTTTTATTAAAGTTGATTTTTACTTTTTCCATTCAATATGGTCATTCACATTGTTTTTCTCAAACACTTCTAAAATCTCTGCACAAAATTGCATTGTCTCAGTATCACCTATTACCTTTGCAGCTTCATATAGGCGAATAAACATTTTTTTGCCCGTTTCTGTCTGCTTATAGTTTTTCTTTCTGAAATTATGTTGAGCACAAAGCGTTTGACCGTTTTCGATAGTAGCTTTTCCTCCAAAATCTTTTGGTTTAATATGGTCAATTTGCAACTCTACTCCGTCTTTTATTCCGAGTCCGCAAACTACACACTTGTAATTATCTCTTTCAAAAATCTGTTTTTTCTGTTCATTTGTAAAATCTTCTAATTCTCTTTTATGAACATACTTGGGGTCATATTTGTAAATTCCTTTTTTGACTTTGATAAGAAACCCTTCTTGATGAAGTTTCCTAATCCCACGCCAAGTATCCCTTGGTTTTTTGTTGTAGAGTTTTAAATATTTTGTTTCAACCCAATCAACAACAGGTCCGTGATCCATTTCTTTGTTGGGATTCTTTTTGAAGAACTCAACAATGAGATCAGATATTGATTTGGTGTTTTTATTCTTGCTCATCGATGAAAACAAGTGTTCCAGTTTCATTCAAAATTCTATTTTTAGACAACTCACAATAATTTTTATCAATCTCAACTCCAATTCCTATTCTATTATTATTTGCCGCCTCAATTAAAGTTGTTCCGCTTCCAGCGAAAGGGTCAAACACAACATCTCGTTGGAATGAAAAAAGTTTTATACATCGATATGGTAATTCCCTTGGAAATGGGGCTGGATGTCCAATTTTCTTTTTGCTTTCTCCATTGAATGTCCAAACTCCATTTGTCCAATCCATAAATTCTTGTTTTGAAATATCAGAAATTTTCGTCCCACTTGTTTTTTTCCACGTGTCTTTATAAAGCACAATTATCAATTCAACAGGTGCAATTACAAATGGAGCAGAAGCAGAGAGCCATGAACCCCACGCGGTCCGTCTGGAAATATTCCCTTCATTCCATATGATTGTTGAATGATATTTCCATCCTATTTTTTTTGCAATTAATGTTAGATCAGCACCAACGCTTTGTTGACCCCCTTTATTTTTATCAAGAGGACAATTCAATAAAAATCGGGCTTGAGGTTTGCTCCACTTATAGCAATTAGAAATCCATTTTTTAGAAAATTCTAAATATTCATCGTAAGTTAAATCGTCTTTGTGTGAATTGTATTTAATATCAACATTGTAAGGGGGAGAAGTGACTATTAAATCAATAAATAATTTATCAAATAAATTTTCATTTAGTGAGTCTCCCTGAAATAAATAAATATTTTTATGCCGCAATATTTCTGTTCTATAGGCATTGTTTGGCTCCTGCACAAACAGATGATTCTCACTTTGTTCTTTGTAAATTACTTTTTTCTTTCTTGGCATATAACTTGGCTCAATTTACGAAATTCTTTTTTCTTTCGTAAGATCTTTTAAGTGCCTCACATGCGTTTTCATAGAACCTAAAGAAACTTCGGTGTTGTTATTCTTCCCTCTTTACTGACGTATGGAGATTTCATTTTTATCTAAAAATAAGAGATTCCAAATTAATCTTCACATTAAATCTAATTTTCCGCTGAAGCTTAAAATCCTTTGATAAAAGAGAACCCATCCCGACTTGTCGGAATGGAATCTCTTTATTACTTGAATTTAAATCCAATTCTCCGCATTAACTTCAAGATACTTTAAATCCTTTACCCGTAAATTTTCTTTTATCTGCTTAATCTCCGGGCGGATTTTATCGAGCTGATTATCGACATCTTCAATGATTGTGATAGAATAATATCCGGGCCAGACTATTGAATCAAATAACGGTTCACAGTCAGGTGTTTTTCCTGTTGCCTTATGAATCCTTGTAAAACTCTTCACATTAAACTTGTTCAGGACTTCATCGATTAATTTAGTATCTGCAATATTATGGATGATGATTGCTAATTTCATTTTATTTTCTCGCTTTGGTTTTAATTCTTTTTTCGAAGATGCTGTACATTACCGGCACAATGATCAACGTGATAAGTGTTGCAAAAGTTAATCCGCCGAAAACGGATGCACCAAGAGGTCTCCATGTTTCGGCACCTTCACCTGCGCTTAAAGCTAATGGAAGCAGTCCAAACATTGTTGTGAATGCAGTCATCAAAACTGGACGCAGCCTGCTTCTGCCTCCGCTGAGTATTGCGTCAACAAGGCTATATTCTCTCTCCCTTAAAATGTTAATGTAATCAACCAGAACGATTGCATTGTTCACAACAATTCCAACAAGCATAACAATTCCAATGAATGAAATTACATTGAGCGTTTCTCCAAATACAAACAATCCTATCAGCACTCCTGAAAATGCAAATGGAATACTGAACATAATTATGAATGGATCGCGGAAACTCTCGAACTGTGCTGCCATAACGATGTAAACCAAAACAATGCTAAGCAATAATAACAAGATGAGATCCGAGAATGCTTCCTGCTGCTGCTCATAACTTCCACCGAATTCAATAACAACTCCGGGGGGAAGGGGAATTTTTTCGATCTTATCTTGAAGAGTTGCGACAACTTCTCCTAATGATTTTCCCGAAATGCCCGCTTCTACTTTTACAATTCGTTCTTGGTCTTTTCTATCAATTTGAATTGGAGAGAATCCCCGATTTATTGTTGCAATGCTTTTAAGCGGAATTCTATTTCCGAGAATATTCTGGACTTCAAAGTTCTCGATGTCTTCAAGACTATTTCTGTCGGATTCTTGTAATCGAAGTCTCAAATTATATGCATCTTTTCTTGCTCTGAAATCTGTCGGTGTTGCTCCTGAAATATTATTTCTCAGTGTGCCTGCTATCATTCCAACATTCAAACCTAAAGAGGAAGCTTTCTCACGATCGATATCGAGAATCAACTCAAGCTTATCATCTTGAAGCGATATCTGCGGTTCGGTCACTCCTTCGGTATTCTTCATAATGATTTGAATTTTTTCGGCGATTTGTTTCGTCGTTTTCAAATCGTTTCCGATTACTTCAATAGAAATCGGTTTCCCACCACCAAACATTGCTTCTCCTTGACTTTGAGTGTTGATACTAAGTTTAGTGATTCCTGGATATTTAGAAATCTTCTCTCTAAGATCGTCGCCAATTTCCTTAACCGAACGATCCCGCTCTGATTTTTTAACAAGGAGGAAAGATATTTCTCCAATGTTATCACTCTCTTTTGATCCGAAGGCAGATTCAAATCCGCTGCTTGATTGACCAACCTGATAAAAAATGTTCCTTATTTCAGGAACTTCTGCACGAATTAAATCATGAATTTTTCTTGTGAAATTCTCCGTTTCGGTTAAGCTTGTGCTTGTTGGAAGCTCGACAAGAATTTGCAACTGACCGCTGTCTGATTCAGGCATAAAGTCTGCACCAATGAACGGTACCAATGAGAGGGTAATAACTAAAAACAGTACCGCAGAAATTATAGTCATCTTCTTATGATTGATTGCCCAATTCAAAATCTTGGTGTACCTTTCATCGAGTCTCTGAAAAAGATTTTCACTCCAATCAAAAAACTTTTCACCGAATTTATTTTTCTTACCTTCTTCGGAATGCTTCACTAATAGTTTTGAAGTGAGCATCGGGGTTAAAAACATTGCAACAAATAAGGACATTCCAATCGTGATAGTTGTAATTGCCGCGAGTTGAATAAAAAGAATGCCTGCAATTCCTGTTAGAAAGAATAACGGAGCAAAAACGGCTATGGTTGTGAGAGTCGAAGCAAGCAAGGCACCGCCAACTTCCGAAGCTCCGAAAACAGAAGCCTCGCTTACGCGTTCGCCCCGCTCAATATGTCTCACTACGTTTTCCAGAACAACAATTGAGTTATCGACAACCATCCCAACTGCAATTGCGAGTGCGGAGAGAGACAAAATATTTATTGTGTAATTAGCCAGGTACATCATAAAGAAAGCAAGGATCAAGCTGAAAGGAATCGAAATGATAACAACTAAACTTGCTCTTACCCTACGCAGAAACACTAGCACAACAATCATTACTAAAAGAACACTGATTAAAAAAGTCCTCGCTAAATTTGATAAGGACATTTTTATGAATTCAGCACCGTCATAAATAATATCGATATCAGCATTAAAATCTGTTTTCAATTCTTTAAGTTTTGCATTCACGAGTTCAGAAACCTTAACCGTGTTCGCACCGGAAAGTTTGTAAACGAGAGTAACCATTCCCTTCTTATTGTCAATGAGCGTGCGTCTTTCAATATCAGTTAACGTATCGGTGACGGTTGCAAGATCTTTTAAGTAAATGAATTTTCCTTGATCGTGGCTGATTACAACATTTTTAATGTCTTCAACAGAAGTAAATTCCCCTTTAACTTTAAGCACAAATGCAGTTTGTTTATCATCTATCAGTCCGGCAGGGAGGGAAATGTTTTCCGCGCGAAGAATGTTTGAGATTTGTTCTATTCCGAGATTATAAGATTTCAATTTGTTATAATTGAAATCAATCTTCATTTCTCGCTTAGGCGCGCCAAAGCTTTGTACTGAACCGACGCCAGGAACTCTCAGCAGAGGATTACCTATTTTATCTTCTGCATAATCACGGAATTCTCTGAAGTCAACATTCCCAACTGCACTAATTCCTATAACCATTACCGGGAATTGATCCGTGCTGAACTTGAATATCCTCGGCATATCTACACCTGGCGGAAAAGCAAGCTTAACAAGCTCCAACGCAGAACGCGCATCATTCGCTGCTTCATTCAAATCTGTTCCCCAATCGAATTGAAGTGTAACAACGGAAATGTTATCTGTCGAAATAGAATTTATTTCTTTTACATTTGCAACCGTTGCAACTGTCTTTTCGACGTATTTTGTGATTTTCGATTCAACATCTTCGGCACCTGCGCCGGGATATAAAGTTAAGATTGTAATAATTGGCGGTTCGATTGATGGAAGCAGATCAAGCGGCAATAAACGAAATGAGTAAACTCCAAAAATCAGAATCGCAAAAAAAACCATTCCGGTTAATACTGGTCTTTTTACAGCAAGACGTGGTAAATTCATTTTAATCAACTCCTAATATCTATTCTGAAAAAATTTGGACAGAGTCGCCATCTTTCAGGACTTGTTGTCCTGTCGTAATGACTAATTCGTTTTCGCTTAAGCCGGATAGAATTATCGAAGTTCCATTTATCTGACCTCCTGTCTGTACTATTTTTTTCTTTGCTTTTCCATTTTCATTTACAAAAACATAGCTTTCGCCAGTAAGCGGATCGGTTAAAATTGCTGTCGATGGAATAATTAGTTCGACACTCTTTCCGAATCTGATGTTAACTTTTGCAAACGAGCCAACTTTTAATTTTCCACCGCGATTAATAAGTCTTATTTCAGCTTGAACTGTTTTCATATTTTGATCGACCACAGGACTTATTCTGTTAATATTACCTGAAAATTTCTCTTCCGGCAGCAAATCAGTTGTAATTTGAACGGAGTTTCCGGTTTTTAATTTATATGCATCTGCCTCAGGCACATTAATTTTTATTTTCAATTCACCGAGGTTCATTAAATATAATATTGCCGGAACGCCACGATTTTGATTCGGTGCCATCAAAAACAATTCCCCTTCGTTCAAGTATTTCGCGGTTATTACTCCCGAGAAAGGTGCCCGAAGCTGTGTGTTTTCTAGTATTTTATCAAAATTCGATTTAAGTGTCTCGAACATCACCTTTGATTTATCATAAGCTTGATCGGAAATTGCACCTTCTCTTTTTAATTTATCAGCTCGTTCGAAATCCTTTGCTGCATCGTTGTATTGCAGTTCAATCTGTGTCATTTGAGCATCGTCTAACTGAACTAAAAGAGTTCCTTGCTTTACGTAATCTCCTTCCTTCACATAAATTTTCCGTATCCTTGCAACAATTTGCGCCGCCAACGCTGCTTCTTCCCAGGGATTTATCGTTCCCGTAATATTTAATTCTTTTTGAATCTCTTGTTTAACTGATTTTGATACAGAAACCGGTTTCGTTTCATCAACTGCTTTTTCCTCTTCTTTTGAACAGCCAATGAATAATACAAATAGCGTCAGTAGAAATAATATTTTAGTTTTCATAATTAAATCCGTTTAGTTTTCCTTTTGAAATGATCTTTGTAGATAGAATTCCAATTCTGCCGCAGCAACATTGTACTCATAAACTGCTGAAGCATATCCAAGTTCAGCAGATAACAAATTAATATTCGCATTGCTAATCTCAAGCTGGGTGCTTAATCCTTCTTTATACCTGACCTCTGCTATCTTGTAACTCTTTTGGGCTTTTTCCTTATTCAGTTTTTGTGATTCGATTTTTTCTGATGCAGTAGATAATTTATTTTGAACATTTGTAATCGCAACTTGTAATTGTTTGCGGGTCATATTTATTGTTTCTTCAAGCTGTCTGCTCGATATTTCTGCTTGCTCAACTTTACTCGCCACACCGAAACCGGAAAATATTGGAATGCTCAGGGTTAATCCCACCGACGAACTTTTTACCCAATTGTAATTGCTGAAATTGAAATCATCGGCTTGAGTCTGGATTTGATAATTGCCATAAGCCATCAGACTTGGCATGTGCCCCCACTTTTGCAGCATGATATTTTTATCGGCAATCTGTTTTTGAAGACCAAGCTTAGATAATGAATATGTGTTGTTAACAATATTTTCATTTATTGTGATGTTTTCGTTTGATACCGTTATTGTGTTGAGTGAACCTTTCAACGTGATTTGATCGATAACGTCCAGATTTAGAAGGATTTTTAAAAAATTTACGGCAGTTTGATAATTATATTTCGATTGTAAGACTGTCGGTTTTAATTTCTCGACTTCAACTTGAGCACTTAGATATTCAAAATCTGAAAGCAAGCCGGCTTTGTTCATCTTCTCGGCATTCTCTAAATTTTTCAAAGCATTCTCATAACTTTTCTTAACGAAGATTTCTGACTCACGTGTTAACAATGCATCGTAAAACGCTTTAGTTGTGTTTAGTTTCACTTGGGCGAGAGTTTCTTCAAAGTTCAAATTGCTAAGTTCAATTCCAAGCTTGCTTATCACAATTCCGGAATAAATCTGTCCCATAAAAAGCGGAACGCCAAACTGCAATACGGCTACATAGGAATTATCTGAACCT
>JAHJVF010000503.1 GCA_018828505.1 Bacteroidota bacterium
AAGAGTGCGCTCAAAGTTCTGATAGAACATAATGGAGAAATAAGTTTTGTAAAAATATTTATTATATTTAACGAAAATAATACATGACAGAAGCTCACAACAAAATCAAACAATTAGTTAAGCATTTCAAGGAACAGGAAATAACTTATCTTTCGCCCGGTTATCAGGAGTCGCAGGTAAGGCAAGATTTTATTGATAAGTTCTTTACCGCTCTTGGTTGGGATGTAACACATGATTTCCAAAAGAATCCTTACGAGCAGGAAGTAAAAATAGAGAACAAGGTGCAGGCAGCCGGCTCGCAGCGCCGCGCCGACTATGCCTTTTTTATCGCACCTAACTTCCGCGATGTTAAATTCTTTGTAGAAGCAAAGAAACCATCGCGCAACCTGTCCAACCCTAACGATTATTACCAGGCTATTCGCTACGGCTGGAATTCAAAAACACCTATCGCCGTGCTTACCGATTTTGAGGAGCTTCATATACTCGATTGCAGGTTTAAACCCGATATAAAAACCGCTCTCGACCGCAAACTTGAAAATTTCCACTATACCGATTACGGAGATGAAGAAAAATTCAAAAAGCTATTTTATCTATTAAACCGTGATGAAGTTGCAAACGGCTCGATAGAAAAATATGCCGGCTCGTTAAGCAAACCGCGCGCTAAGGCAGCACGCAAAGGCATGCTTGTTGAATACAAACCGGTAGATGAAGCATTCCTTGAATCGTTAGACGGATACCGCGAACAATTAGCCCGCGCATTTAAAAATAAAAACCAAAACTTAGAAGGCGAGGAACTTACCGAAGCCGTACAGCGTACGATAGACCGGCTTGTGTTTATTCGCTTTCTCGAAGATAAATCGATTGAAGAGCCGTCCATTGCGGCAATAAAAGATAAAGCCGATGTGTGGAAGGCGTTTATTGGTTTGTGCAAACGGCTTGAGCCGAAGTATAATGGACTCGTATTTAAACCTCATAGGGTTATTGACTCGCCTGATTTTGTACCGCCGGATGATAAAATGTTTGCTGACATATGCAACGAGCTTGCCAACCCAACCTCGCCATACGACTTTGATAAAATACCTATTTCTATTTTGGGCAGTATATACGAGCGCTTCCTCGGTAAAGTTGTAACCGCTACCGATAAGCGGGCAAAAGTAATTGAGAAACCGGAAGTGCGCAAAGCAGGCGGCGTGTATTATACGCCTGAGTATATTGTGCGGTATATTGTTAATGAGACTGTTGGAAAACTTTTGTATGAAAAACAGGGTATAGGGAATAGGGTTCAGTGATTAGAGATAATGGAAGGAGAAAATGATGGCGTTACAAACGTACAAGGAATTGGAAGTATGGAAGCGGGCGATGTCGTTGGTGGAAGAAATTTACAAACTGACGACACTGCTTCCCAAAGTGGAACAATACGGATTGAAGAGCCAAATGCAACGAGCGGCGGTCTCAATTCCGGCGAACATAGCGGAGGGATACGGACGGGCGAATCGGAAGGAATACCTGCATTTCCTATCGTACTCGCGGGCATCGCTGATGGAAGAAGTCGGGAAAATGCTCACGCGCCTAATACAATCCCTCAAAGCACACTAAACCCTAATGCCTCCACCCCAAACCCTATTCCCTACACCCTAAGCACTGCCTATTCCCTAATCCCCAAAGTTACTCCTGAGCAGGTTGCAAAGATGGCTTTTGCCGATATTGCCTGCGGCTCAGGTTCGTTTTTGATTGAAGTTTACACCCAGTTGTTGGATTACCACACAAAATATTACCTTGACCATCCCGAGCAAGCAAAAAAGGGCGATATTGAAACGCGCGAAGGTAAAACGGTTCTCTCGCTCAAGAAACGACAGGAGATTTTGACTAATAATATTTACGGCGTTGATATTGATTTTCAGGCGACGGAAGTTACACAACTATCGCTTTACCTTAAATTGCTTGAAGACGTAACGATGAACGATGCTTTCCAATACAGCTTATTGAAGGAAAAGATACTACCCGACTTACGGAATAATATTGTTTGCGGCAACTCGTTGATAGGGACTGATATTTTAGAAGGCAAGCTGTTCGACAGCGAAGAAGAGCGTAAACTCAACCCGATGAATTTTGAAGATGC
>JAHJVF010000523.1 GCA_018828505.1 Bacteroidota bacterium
CCGATGATTGGAATATCACTGTTCTATCAAGTTTTTCATCGGGACAAGCGTATACTCCATTCACTCTCGATCTTGCACAAGCTCAAAAGCTGGAGAATACTGCAACAAGTCCGAGTATTTCGACAACTGATTTACGAATAAGTAAAGGTTTTAGATTGTTCGGTGTTAGATTGGCTCTGCAGATTGATGTCTTCAATTTATTCGATCAAAACAATATTCAAATCGGTTATGGCTTTAACTCAGCAACTGGCAAACCGTTTAGATACGGTGATATCCAGCCCGCTACGAATCAATTCTACGATTGGTACACGATGTTCAGACTGATGGACCCAAGACAATTTTCAACCGGGCGTTATATAAAAGTTGGTCTCAGAATCGATTGGTAACTAAGAACATATTCGTAATAATTTTCTAAAGATGTAATTGTGCAGAAAAGGATTTTATTCATTCTAATATTTGCTTTGTTAAGTTTCTGCGATTTGTTTTCACAGAAAGCAACGCTTGATGTGAAAGTACATGATGTTGGAAAAGTACGTCAGGTAATCACTAACACCGGCTGGCTCAATGCAAAGTTCGATCCTTTATTTTCCTATCCTGGATTAGTCAATTGTGAGTACCCTCCCGGTAGTTTGGAAGAACACATCACTGAAGGCGGAGCGTGGATCGGAACAATTTTAGGTAACGATACTCTCGTTTCGGTTATCAGAGGTGAACAAGGCGAGTTCTATCCTTCTGATGCGTCGTGGGATACGATTTGGATGGTTAAAAGAGGTGATACAATTGATATCGGAGATCCAGCAAATCCATACTGGAAAAATTATGTTGGCGTTTCGGATCAAGATTTTATCTGTCGTTACAACGACTATAATCCAGTGAGCTTAAAAAAGAGCGATCACAAACCTCTCTATCTTGAAGTTATTCAGAATAGTTATGCCTGGGGTTCACATCCGCTTGATGAAATCATTGTTGTGAATTATCGCGTGATATCTACAAAGTACAATCTTGAAAAAGTATTTTTAACTAATTGGATGAATGGAAATGTTGGTTATGGATTGTCAGATGCACATGGATTAGATGACGAAACGTACTTTGATAGAAACCGAACTCTTGCAATTTGCACAGACCTGCCTGGTGGTGAAGATGGTGATGCAATTGGTCCAATCGGGCAGAGAAGTTACTTCCCGAAACCAATAGCTGATAGTGTTTTGACTTTCATTTGGTACAACGGTCGTCAACAAGGAATACCATATACCGATGTTGAAAAATATACAGATATGACAAAAAAGCAAATAATGGAAAATCAAGTCAGCACTGGCGATGGTACAAAACACATTGTTGCTTTGGGACCATATAAATTAAATAAAGGTGATACACTTCACTTTAGTATTGCTTTAATTTTGGGAAAAAGCATTAAGTCAATTTATGAGAACGAACGTGTTCTTAATCTTGTTCGAGCGAAGGATTTCAAAATTCCATTTGCACCGCCTCCACCACCTTTAACGGTTATTCCAGGAAGCAAGAGAGTTACTCTAAAGTGGAAACCAGGTGCTGGTGATGTCAATCCAGAAGAATATCATGATCCATATCGTGGGGATTCAATTCCAAAACCGTTTGAAGGTTATCGAGTTTACAAGAGTACAAAAAGTCAAAATGGTCCTTGGACATTGCTGGCAGAATTCGACTTGCCTGATAATGCTTATGGTTCTAATACCGGGATTGAATATGAGTATACTGATGTTGGCTTGTTAAATAATTTAGATTATTATTATGCAGTTACATCCTTTTCAAAACCGGATAAAGTTTTGAATTTTCCTCCTTTAGAATCGAGTATAAAAGTAAGTAGTAAAAAAGTTGTTCCTGGTACGCCTCCTCTGGAAACTGTTGGTCAAGTTGCGGTAGTTCCTAATCCTTATCGTGGAGACGTCGCTTATCACTCTTACATTCCGCCATGGGAAAAGCCGGGGGGTACGCGAGATAGATGGATGGAACAAGACAGAAGAATTCA
>JAHJVF010000368.1 GCA_018828505.1 Bacteroidota bacterium
AACCTGCAAATATAGGTTAGTTTTCGAGTATCCCGACCGAGACCAATTCGAGATGTGGGTCGGGATGTATCGAGAAAACCATGAAAAATTTTGTTGTTGTAGCATCATTCTTGTTATTTACTTGGTTTTGCGTAACTTCAGAACCTTATTATCATTCAATAAATGAGCCTACTCAAAAAAGGTAGTATTAGTGATTTTCTGTTCCGATTTTTGAACAAAATTAAAAGATAATATGTACAAAAAGTCCTTTTTAGATTCGGCTCATAAATTGTTCTATAAAAGGCTTGCTTTAAAAACAAACTTTCGCCACGTAGTAGCCCTAAGAAAAATTCCTTTTTAGTCATCCACGTACAAAAATTCTTTTCTCAGTCTAAGCCTAAGCCTTGTCGATTAATTCTATCTCTATGTCTCACAATTTTCTACTAACAAAAATTTTCTTTAACTTTCACAAAAAAAGTGGAAAACATGGCAAAGAAACTCGCAAGAGCTGGAAAACAATCATCTCTTCCCCCTTCAGAACTTCGCTGGATTTGTGATCCGGAAATTTTTGATTTTGAAACTACCCGAACACTCGAATCTATTGAAGGTATAATCGGACAGGAGAGGGCACTAAAAGCATTGCGGCTCGGTGTAGACCTCTATTCACCAGGCTATAATATTTTTGTCACAGGCTTATCGGGAACCGGTAAAGCAACAACAATCCAAAAAATCCTTGAACGCATAAATCCGAATTGTCCAGTTCCTATGGATTATGCTTATGTAAATAACTTTGCATGTCCTGAGATGCCGCGACTTCTCGTGCTTCCGGCAGGCGTTGGACAGCTTTTTTCTAATGCGATGGAGAGTATGATAGATTTTCTGATTGATAAAGTCCCTTCACTTTTAGAAGACGAATCATATACCTCTCGAAGAAAATTGATTATGGATGATTATGCCAAAGAAGAAAAATCGATGATGCTGGAATTTGAGGGAATGATTAAAAAAGATGGATTCTCTCTCGGACAAATTCAGATGGGACAGTACGTCCGCCCTGATGTATTTCCATTAATTGAAGGAGAGCCAATCCCAATTCAACAGCTCGGTGAAAAGATCAAGGAGCAAAAAATTACTCAGGAAAAAGCTGATCAAATTGTCCAAAAATATCAAGATTATGCACTTGATCTTCAGGAGCTTTTCAAAAAAGGATTGAAGATTTCACAAACATATCAGGATAAATTAATCAAGCTTGAACAGGAAACAGTTTCGATTCTTGTCGATGGCTTAATTTCCGATCTTAAAGAGAAGTTTAATTATCAAAAAGTTCATGAATATCTGAGTGAAGTGAGAGACTCGGTTTTAAATTCATTGGAAGACTTCAAAGCAACCGCAAAACCTCAGGCGCAAGAGAGAATTCAACAACCAGCCGCCGTTGAAAAAGATCCTTTCAGAATTTATATGGTAAATGTCATACTCGATAATTCGAGCACAAAGCAGTGCCCGGTTATTATTGAGACATCTCCGAGTTACACAAATCTTTTCGGTTCAATTGAAAAATCGTATGAAGGGGGAGGTTACTGGTCTTCTGATTTTATGTCGATACGAGCCGGTTCGCTTCTTCGTGCTAATGGCGGTTATTTAGTTCTGAATGCTTTCGATACACTAACTGAACCTGGAGTCTGGAAAAATCTTAAGCGTGTCCTTCAGTATCGAAAATTAGAAATACAGGATTTCTCAGGATCATATCTTTATTACCTTTCAAATTTGAAACCTGAGCCGATCGAAATGACAGCAAAAGTCATTTTCGTTGGAAGCGATGAGATATATCACATTCTGAGTAACTATGAGGAAGATTTCAAGAAGATATTTAAGATTCGCGCAGACTTTGACTATGAAATGCACAATACTGAAAAAGCACTTTTAGAACTTGCGGGTTTAGTAAAAAAACTTTGTGAGGAGGAAAAGCTTCTTCCATTTGATAAAACTGCAATTGCAGCGATTGCCGAGTATTCAGCACGCTATTCCGGAAGCAAGAATAAACTAACAGCAAGATTTTCTGTGATCGCAGATTTAGTGCGTGAAGCAAATTTCTGGGCGAAAGATGTGAATGCTGATGTAGTTAGTGCGGAATATGTTCTTGAAGCTTATGAAAATTCCGTTCATCGTCATGCAAGGATCGATGAAAAAATTGATGAAATGATATCCGAAGGGACTTTGATAATTGATACGGAAGGTTCAAAAGTCGGTGAAATAAACGGTCTGGCAGTTTATGGAGTTGATCATTATGCTTTTGGGAAACCATCGAAGATCACTGCAAATGTCTCAGCCGGAAGTGCAGGAATAATTAATATCGAACGTGAAGCAAAACTTTCCGGAAAATCTCACGATAAGGGTGTATTGATCCTCTCAGGCTGCTTGAGAGAAAAATTTGGTCAGCAAGTACCTCTCTCATTTTCGGCGAGCATCTGTTTTGAGCAATCCTACAGTGGAGTGGATGGAGATAGTGCTTCATCTACCGAAATCTATGCTTTGCTTTCAGCTTTGAGTGAAATTCCACTCAAACAATCAATCGCCGTAACCGGGTCGGTGAATCAAAAAGGATTGATACAACCAATCGGTGGAGTGAATGAAAAGATAGAAGGATTTTATAAGGTCTGTAAAAAACGTGGACTTGACGGCTCACATGGTGTTATCATACCAATCCAGAATTTAAAAGATTTAATGCTTGACAAAGAGATTATTGAGGCGGTGAAAAAGAAAAAGTTTTCAATCTATTCTGTAAGTACCATTGAAGAAGGAATTGAAATTCTAACCGGTGTTAAAGCTGGCAAGAAAACCAAATCCGGTAAGTGGGAAACTAATTCGGTCTATTACTATGTAAATAAAAAATTTGCCGAGCTATACAAGAAGGTAAAACCTCAGGAAAAAGCAAAAGCTGGAAGAAAAACAAAATCGAGACCAAAAACCCGACGGAAAAAATAAATTTTTGATGAGTCAGTTCATTAAAACAAAAATCCTCGCAACGATCGGACCTGCAAGCGGTACTCCTCAAATGATTGAAAAGCTGATAAATGCAGGTGTTGACGGCATTCGCCTAAATTTTTCTCATGCAGATTTGAGTTACTTCAAAAAGATCGTTCAAAATGTCAGAGCAATTTCAAAAAGATTGAATATGGACGTTTCGATCCTCGGCGATCTGCAAGGTCCCAAAATCCGTGTTGGAAAAATTCGCGATGGAGGTGTTGAATTAAAACAAGGACAAAAAATCTCGATCACAAATAAATCAATTTTAGGGAATCAAAATATAATATCTACGAATTATCACAGACTTCTGCGAGAAGTTAAACCCGGTGACAAAATATTGATCGATGATGGTCTAATCAAACTTGAAGTAAAAAGCGTTAAGGGATTTCTAGTAAATTGTGAAGTTGTCGACGGCGGATTCTTAAGAGAGAAAAAAGGATTTAATCTTCCCGGTGTAAAGTTTAAAACACCTTCCATTACAAAAAACGATCTTGAAAATATTCTTTTCAGTATCGAGAATGAGATTGATCTTCTTGCCCTTTCTTTTGTTAGAAGTGAAAAAGATATTCTCCAATTGAAAAATATTTTGAAGAGAAACGGAGCAAATATTCCGGTAATAGCTAAAATAGAGTTGTTGGAAGGAGTAAATAATTTCGAAAAGATTTTACAGGTGTCGGATGGCATAATGATCGCACGGGGTGATCTTGGAGTTGAGCTAGAACCGCAGGAAGTTCCGATAATTCAAAAAATTATCATCAAACGATGCATTGAAGAAAGAAAGCTTGTGATAACTGCCACGCAAATGCTTGAAAGCATGATCAATAATCCTGTGCCAACTCGTGCTGAAGCATCCGATGTTGCCAATGCCGTATTCGATGGGACCGATGTTGTAATGCTCAGTGGTGAAACTTCAATTGGTAAATATCCTCTGCGTGCTGTAGAAATGATGAACAAAATCCTTTCCCGTGCTGAAGAAGTAGAAATTTTCCGTCAATACGATTTTTCAAATATTGAGACGGACGAAGCACACATTCAATCAATTGGAAAAGCCGTTGCTTTAATTGCCGATGAAATTCATGCAAGTGCAATCATACCAATTACAATTAGCGGATATACAGCAATCGTCTTGTCGAAGTACAATCCAAAGTCAAGAATTCTTGCTATTACTGAAAACTTACAAATAAGCCGCTTATTGAACATGTACCGAAATATATCCTGTTTTCTAATCCCAAAAATTGGGGATACGGATAGGACTATCATAAAAGCAAAAAAATTATTATTAAGAAAAAGACAAATTCAAAAGAAAGACACAGTAATCTTTGTCGGAAGTCTACGTTCGAAAGCTAATGGCGTGGCAAACTTGATCAAAATTGAAACCATCTGATGCACAAGAATGTTGAATCATGAACATTGAATAATGAGCATCGAATTAAAGCAAAATATTTTCTATCATAAATGTTGTCTCAACTACTGACTACTATCTACTTTTTCATATAATCTTGGAGTAAACATGAAATACACACGTCGAAAATTTTTCAAAACATCAGCCGCCGCTGCTGCTGGTTACCTTGCACTAAAAAGTAAATCTGTAACAGATTTTTTCTCGATACCTGTCGAAGCATCAACGTTAAAACTTCCTTTTCGCATGCTTGGCAAAACCGGGTATAAGGTCGGATTATTCAGTCTTGGCGGGCAGGCAACTCTTGAAAAATCCGGAACTGAATCCGAATCAGTAAAAATTATAAATCGTGCACTCGATCTTGGTGTAAATTACATCGATACAGCCGCAGCTTATGGCGGAGGAGTTAGCGAGACTTACATCGGTAAAGTGATGAAAGATCGCCGGAGTGAAGTCTTCCTTGCAACAAAAACACATGACCGTTCCTACGACGGGTCAATGCGTCTTCTCGAAAAAAGTCTGAAACAGCTTCAAACTAATAGGATCGATTTGTGGCAATTACATAATGTTCGAACAGAGAATGATTTGAAAAAGATATTTGCCGAAGATGGTGCAATTAAAGCATTCGAAAAAGCGAGAAGGGACGGAATTGTGAAATACCTCGGTATTAGCGGGCATTATGATCCGTTCGTTTTAGCAAAAGGTATCAATGAATATGATTTTGATTGCATTCTTCTGTCATTGAATGCTGCGGATAAGCACAACGCTTCTTTCATCGATAATTTACTGCCGCTTGCTCTGAAGAAAAATTTGGGCATTATCGGAATGAAAATTCCATCACGCGGAAGAATTTTCAAGTCTGGCGGGATCACCACAATGAAACAGGCAATGGAATATGTTCTGACTTTACCTGTAAGTACAATAATCGTTGGAATATCCACCATAAAGGAATTGGAAGAAAATATTAACATCGCAAAGAATTTCAAATACTTGACAAGTCAACAAATGGAAGAGCTTGAAGAACTTACCAAACCGTATCACTCCGATGCAAACTGGTTTAAGACACAGTGGTGAAAAATAATTTATAATTAAGAATTTGTAATTTAAGTTTGTTGAAACGAATTTTCTTCTCGGTGGCTCTCCCCCAGAGGGGTGGAGACTGTGTAAAAACCAAATTTAATATTAGAGTTGTTGCAAAATAAGAAATATGTCATTTCGATGGAGTCCGCCGCGGCGGACTCCTTTGGAATAACAATTTTGGAGTTGTGCAACAGCCTGCGTAGGCAGGCAGGTAGATATTTTTGGTTAATATTTTTTGGAATACCTCCTCCCTATTCTTTCTTTAAAAAGGATGAGGGGAGTGGTTTTTTACTTGCTTGGTTTTACAAATATAGAATCATCAACTCCAGTGTTAACTTCGAACTTGTCGACTTTCAAATCAATCAATTGTCCCATAACACTTTGAACTTGTTTCGATGGGAATAAGAATCCATTGAAATCCTTATAGTCAAGATAGTCTGTCGTCTGTTCAACTTTGCCCGTAGGTCCTTCAGCAATTTTGATCTGTCTAAATTTCAAGAAATCATCCTTTCCAAAATATTCTGTCCATTTGCTCGAAGTATCTGCTTCAAACACAACTTCATAATAATCTTTACCTTTTATGTTTTTGATTCCAGCGACTTTGGCAGTGATACCTAAATCTTTATACTGTTCGTAAAAATTAATTAGTGCTTGAACTTTGAGATCGATCAATTCACTTCCTTCTAAATCCATTGTCCCTTGCGGGCTTACCGTCCAACCTTTTTCACCATCGAAACCGATTTTTTGTTTGAACATTCCACCGAAATCAATCTCGACATAAAGTTTGTTTGGAGCTTTGTTGATTGTCTTAGCCTTAATATCAAAGTTTTGAACTTTACCGCTCAGTTCAATAGTTCTATCTTTTACAGAATTTAATTTTTCTTTTCCACCACTCTTTTCAATGAACTTAACGAACAATTCATCGGACGTTATCGCTATTTCACTTATTGGCTTTTCTACAATGAGGTTCGCATCTTCATCATACATAGTGATAGGACCAAACTTAGAAATTTTTTCTTTGATCTCTTTTGCCGTACCAACCAAGGCAATTGTCATTTTATCTGGTTTTAAATATTGCTTTGCAACCTTCATTACGTTATCAGGAGTAACGGCATAAACTCTCTTGAGATAAGTTTTGTAATAATCTTTCGGTAATTTGTAACGTTCTATTTCTATCGCATAGTTTGCAATTGTCTCGGCATTTTCAAGACTTTGCACAAAAGAACCGCTGATATAATTCTTTGCCATTTGAAGTTCTTTCGCTTCAACCTTTTCATCTCGAATTCGATTTATCTCATAAAAGATTTGTTCCAGCGCGCTATCTGTTACGACGTTTCTGACAGATGTACTTGCAGTAAAATTGCCGATCAATTCATCTGGACCCATGGAGCTATAAGCACCGTAAGTGTATGAATGTTTTTCTCGCAAGTTAGTGAACAATCTGAAAATCCCACCGCCAAGTACAGTATTCATAACTTTTACTGGAATAACGTCGGGTGAAGTTCTTTTGATGTCAACAACTTGAGCGACACGAATTACGGATTGAACGGAACTTGATCTATCTACTAAAGCAATATTTATTCTCTCAGGCATTTTTGGAGTCTTAAATTTTGGTTTTGGGATTTTTCCTTTTTTCCATGAGCCAAAATATTTATCAATAAGATTTAAAATCTTTTTCTTATCAATATCGCCAACGATAGCCATGATCGCATAATTTGGCTTGAAGAACGTATTGTACATTTCCAGACATCTTTCCCGAGTTATCTTCCCAACAGATTCTTCTGTTTCAAATTCACCGTAAGGATGATTTGCACCGTAAACAGCTCTTTGTCGCAATACTTCAACAATGGCATCAGGTTCGGTCTTTCTATATTTCAAACCGGAAATTGTTTGCTCCTTTACTTTATCAAGTTCATCTTGTGAGAAAGAAGGATTTAAAATGATATCTGAAGTAAGTTCAAATAATTTTTCTGTGTATTTAGAAAGACCCGACGCAAAAATACTCGTGCTATACGAATTGATTCTTGCTCCAATTAAATCGATTTCCTCGTCGAGTTTATCTTTCGTTCTTGTCTTCGTTCCGTTGCGTAAAAGTTGTCCCATAAGTGAAATACTTCCGATATATTCCTTTTCAAGATGCGGTTTCCTATCGATCAGCAAGCGGATTGCAACGGTTGGTAATTCATTATCTATTACAATAATTATTTTCATTCCGTTTGCTGTTGTAACCAAATCATAATCTGGAAAAGAAACTGAAGGAGCTGGTCCTGGAGGCGGAATTTTACTTCTATCGAGCTGTGCAAAAGTAAACTGCGATGTGACTACTAAGAGTGCAAGCATTACAAATAATTTCGTTTTCATCTTTCCATCCTCCTATTGAACATTAGTTTTTGGTAAGTAATACAAAACGGTTCGGTTTTCTTTTGCAAGATACTCTTTAGCAACTCGCTGAATATCATCTTTGGTCACCGCCATAAATTTATCGATCTCAGAATTAATTAGGTTTGCATCACCGAAAAAGACATAGTAATTACCAAGTTGCATCGCTTTTCCTTGAACGGTTGAATTCTTCTTGATGAATCCGGTTTCAACTTGATTGCGGATTTTAGTAAACTCTTCATCTGTGATATTTTCTGATTTTACTTTCTCAATTTCTTCGTCGATTACCTTTTCAATTTCATCGTTCGTTTTACCGAAGTTTGCAATGGCGAAGAGCAGAAAGACGGAAGGATCTTCAAGATTGAATGGAATTGATTGAGTACCGAGAGCAAGTTTTTCTTTATCAACCAATCTTTTTGACAATCGCGAACTTTCTCCACCGGTTAGTAAAGTAGTCAGCATACTCAAAGCATAATAATCTTTAGTACCTTGAGCCGGTATATGATAAGCTTGAATTACCGCAGGAAGTTGAATGTTGTCGAAAACTGTATCGCGAACTTCTGCCGTTTGTTTTGGTTCGACTTCTTTAGGACGATAAATCTCATCCACTCCTTTGGGAATATCACCGTAATATTTTTGAATTAATGCTTTGGTTTTTTCAACATCGATATCACCAGCAATCGATAAGCAAGCATTATTCGGCACATAGAATGATTTGTAGAATTGGTAAAATTCATCATAAGTTGCCTGATCGATATATTGAACTGAACCAATCGGAGTCCATCGATATGGATGAACTTTATAAGCGTGTGACATGGTTTGTTCAAGGATTGTACCATACGGACGATTTTCTAAACCTTGTTTACGTTCTTCCTTCACAACTCCACGCTGAGTTTCAACTCCAATCGAATCGATTTTTAGCTGTAACATTCTCTCAGATTCCATCCACATTGCCAGCTCTAATTGGTTTGATGGAACTGTGATAAAATAAACAGTTTGGTCAAAATTTGTGAACGCATTCAAATTACCGCCTGCATTCTGAACCATTTTGAAAAATTCTCCGCGTGGAATATTTGGTGAACCTTCGAACATTAAGTGTTCGAAGAAGTGAGCAAAACCAGTTCGATCAGGCTTTTCATTCTTAGAACCGACATGATAAGTAACAACTTGCGAAACGATCGGTGCAGACTTGTCTACATGTAAAATTACATGTAAACCGTTTGATAAATCATACTCAACAAATTTAATGTTGACTTGTGAGTAGATTGTTACACTCGTGAACAATAAAAGTAGAACAAAGCCAAAAATTCTTTTAATCATTTTCTCTCCTTTATTTGTTGTGATTTAGCATCAAGTCAATAATTATCAGTAATTAATATAGTTTGGGATCAAAAATCTCCAACAAAAATAGACAAATTTTAAATAAGAAAATGAAAAGTTTGATCCTTCTGAAAATTAAAATAATATTGACCATGAAAAATTATTAATGAGCCTACTCTTAAAAGTGATTTTTCTAAAAAAATATTGCGAATTTATAATAAAATCGTCCCGACAATCCGCCGAAGGCGGAGGGATTAGATTCGGTTCATTAATGTAAACAATTTCGCGGCATGTATGTAATGGGGCTCTCTTTGTGCCAATAAATCCAGAATGACATCAGAGTCAATAAACAGCTTGGTCATTTGAAGTATTTATTATATAAATGTTTGCCGTATTCTTCTTTTAAATCAATATTTTCAGATAAATCAATAATTCCCGATAACTCAAGAACATTTGGTGAAATCTCAATTTCTACCAGGCTTTCTTTTTCGGAAATTAGATTAAAATAATTTTCAACGATTCCCGACAGACTCTGCTTAGTTTTTTGAGCATATCTTTTTGCTCGTTCTATCGCCTTTTTATTAAGTTTTAGTGTCAATTTTGTGTTCATAGATTTAAGTCCTATTAATACGTAGTTAATCGCTGAATGAAATACGTATAGTATTGTCGATATTCAAGCTGCATTCATTAGAAAGGGTGGGATAAAATTGCAAAATGTGAAGTTTAAAATGAAATATTTTAGTGTGCGAGTCAGTACTTCGAACTAGATTCGTCATATAAAACCTGCATGGCTCTGACTTTTTAATTTTTTGTGTCTTTTTGATTTTGCGATATTGGTTTTCCGTTGTTCTTAATAAACTGTACAAAAACACGCCTATCACTTGCAAAAACATTCACATGGTTGTCTTAAAGGAAACACTTCTACGAGAGTTTTTCTTAACCACAAAACGAGTTAATTGATTATATTTACGTATGAAAGAACCAAATCAGTCGATGGTTTATTGGGTAAAAAATGTAACTAAGAAATTAATTTTTTGTGTAGGGCGGATTGATTAGTGTTAATGTAATACGATTCGGATTTTTTATTAAAATTAGAATGAAAAATTCTGCTGAATAAGGTTATGATTTATCCCTGCACATCCAAATTGTTTGAGAACTTGTTGAAAGAGCATTGTTAAGTAAGTATAGTTTTCTTAGTGTTTCTTGGTGTCTTAGTGTCTTAGTGGCAACAGTTTTTAGCCACAAAGGCACGAAGACACAAAGGTTCACAAAGATTAAAAATATTGATTGCTATACTAAATTAACAATG
>JAHJVF010000369.1 GCA_018828505.1 Bacteroidota bacterium
ATGAACAGGCACGAATTCGTTTCGAACAGATAAAAAAAGGATATTTTGCATTAACAAAAATATTTTCGACTGAAGGAACTTATCAAATTAAAGTTGCCATAATACCCGGAGAAAATATGGGACTTGAGAAACCGGTAGAAATTATCGGTTCGTTTGTTGTGGTTTCACCGCATCATTCCGCTGATAAAGATTCATCTATCAATCCTCTCTATATAATTGGAGGAATTGGAATGGTTGTGGCAATGGTTTTTATGATGAGCACATTATTTTAATAAACAATAATTTAAATAATCAATTAACATGGAGTAAACAATGTTAAAGTCACTTATTAATCGTTTCGGAGTTTTAATTCTTGCTGCTGTATTGATTAGGCGGCTGGATCGTGAAGCAGCAAACAAGCGGAGGTGGGCACTAATATGGAAGTAGTCAAATTATTTTTCAAGCGGGCTACCATGAAAATCGGAATATCTTCACTTTACACAATCATGTTGCTCTCTTCAGTGATTTCGTCATATGGACAGCAAGTGCAACACCACGGGAATGATCATTTATTTCCCCACCCCGTGAATTCGACAATGGGAATTCCAGATCCAATTGGAAGTTTCAACATCCGTCTTAACGCGTTTCGCCAGCAAACTACTGATGGTGTTGAATATGATCTTAGCGGACACCTTGGTTACGGATTGTTTGAGTGGGGAGGAATTCACTTGAGAAGTCTGGGCGTCAAAACCACGCCTTTCACGGAAGTTATTGGAATGGTTGGGTTGTGGCGGAATAAGGAACGGACTCAGGGCATTTCACTGCTTGGTATTGTCGGCATACCCACAGGAGCGAAGAAAGAAGGACAACATCACGGTCTCGCCTATCTCTTCGGCTTTACGGGACGGATTGCAAAGGAAGACCTTCTGACAAATGACATCATTCTCCATTATGATCTTTCTGCTGCGCACTTCATTGCGGAGACTGGTACGGTGGTCAAGCTCTCCCCTATTTTATTTGCCACTCTGGACCTGCGCGGCACGTTTGGCGAATCAAGACCTGACATCTCCATTCTTCCGTCCGTAAAATGGAAGTTAATCGATTCGGGTTTCATTGCGTTCGGTTTTCATGCGCCCCTGACAAAGTCGACTGCCTTCAAGAACCAGATTATAATCCAGATTGAACTCGGGAGTCACTAGTGCTGAGAGCTTTGCTGAAACAAAAACAATGATAATATCAAAATAAAAAAGGAGACTATTATGAACTTCAAAATCAAAAATTGCATACCCATAATCATTTTTGTAATTCTTGCTTTTTCTTCTCAAGCTTTTGCTCAAGATAAAACCAATAGCGATAAAACAAAATCCAAGATGAAGAAAATGAGCTGTTGCAAAAATATGAGCCACTCTGACCACGAAATGAAATCTGAAAAAACCGAGATGGATGAACAAGATAAAATTGATTTGGGAAAGAGTGACCTGAACAAAGACGGTAAAGTTTTTATAGACGGCATGTGTAAAGATGTCGTAAAAGATGAGCCTGGAGATTGCCCCAAGTGTGGAATGAAATTAAAAGAAGTTACGCTTGATGAAGCAAAAAAGTTTATCGAGAAGGATACCAAGAAAAGCCATAAACGTTAATCATGTTTAAGACGATAAGAATGCGTGCAATGGTTAGTGTACGGAATTTAAGTCCAAACGTACATAGATCGCGAGGCAATTATGCTGTAACATCTAACAAAGAATTCGAAAAAATCACTCATCGAAGTATTTATCTCTCCGATGGGAAATTACTTAACTAAATGTAATAACTAACAAAAGGAGCAACACAATGTTAACCAACAAATCAAAACGAATGTGTCTTTCATTAGGCACAGCAATAGTAATCTTTTTTACCGGTTCAGTTTTTGCGCAACACGATCAGCATCACGGAAATACCGGAACGCAAAACCAGCAAATGCAGAATATGGGTCAACATATGCAGAATATGCAAAATATGATGACTCAGATGGCTCAATTGATGGACAAAAGCAATCATATGATAGGTATGATGAACAACCAAATGCAGAACCACGATAAAGGTCAAATGGGTATGCACCAAGGAATGATGAATATGATGCAAGGCATGAATCAAATGGGAAAAGATATGAATGGTCTGCTTGAGCAGATGAACAAAATGATGTCTGATCCCGATATGATGAAAAATTCCGGGATGAAAGATCATATGAACGGTATGCTTGACAACATGAAAACAATGATGAAAGAGTACAAAGGCATGTTGAACAGCATGGAAGAGCTTCAGCAA